>DMKK01000205.1 GCA_003454335.1 Gammaproteobacteria bacterium
GCAACCGCCATGTCAATCGTCTCCGGTGCCGTGGCCGAACGGATGAAGTTGTGGGCGTTCCTGATCTTTGCAGTCGTGATGACCGGTTTCATTTACCCCTTGCAGGGTTACTGGAAGTGGGGCGGCGGTGGGCTTGACGCGCTGGGCTTCCTGGACTTTGCCGGTTCCGGCGTTGTGCACCTGTGTGGTGCGACAGCAGCCTTTGCCGGGGTGCTCCTGCTCGGTGCGCGTAAAGGCAAGTATCGCGCAAACGGTTCGATTAACCCGATCCCGGGTTGTAACATGCCACTGGCAACACTGGGTACCTTCATCCTGTGGATGGGCTGGTTCGGTTTCAATGGTGGTTCAGAACTGGTTATCTCCAACGTGGAAGAGGCCAATGCGGTTGCCCTGGTGTTCGTCAACACCAATATGGCTGCAGCCGGTGGTGTGATTGCCGCGATGTTGACTGCCCGTCTGCTGTTCGGCAAGACGGACCTTACCATGGCGTTGAACGGTGCCCTGGCAGGTCTGGTGGCGATTACAGCCGAGCCGTTGACTCCGACACCGTTGCTGGCTACGGCTATCGGTGCAATCGGTGGTGTGATCGTGGTGTTCTCCATTATTACACTCGACAAGATGAAACTTGATGATCCGGTCGGTGCCATCTCGGTACACGGTATCGTTGGTATGTGGGGGCTGCTGGCAGTGGTCCTTTCCAACGATGATGCCACGCTGATAGCGCAGCTGACGGGCTTGGGTGTTATCTTTGCCTGGACCTTTGTTGCCAGCCTGGTAACCTGGTTCATCATCAAGATGATCATCGGTATCCGTGTCAGCGAGGAAGAGGAATTCGCTGGTGTCGACCTGTCCGAGTGTGGTCTGGAAGCCTACCCGGAATTTGTGGGTTCACAGGGTTCCGGCAAGTAATCCTCGATAAAACAAAATGTTGGATGTTGACGGGCGCTTCGGCGCCCGTTTTTTTGCCTGCATAATTATCAATGGGGTCAGTGTCGATTGATCCGATATGTAGTGCAACTGAAATTAACAGTGCGTGATAATCAATCGACACTGACCCCATTGATACCATTGATCAACTCCTTTGGTATGATGCTTATCCGGATCAGGGTGTCCGGATAACCGGAGGAAAATATGAAATTGATTACGGCAATTATTAAACCCTTTAAACTCGAAGATGTCCGCGAGGCATTACACGAGATCGGGGTGCAGGGCATTACGGTGACCGAAGTGAAAGGTTTTGGCCGCCAGAAGGGACATACCGAACTGTATCGCGGCGCCGAATACGTGGTGGATTTTCTGCCCAAGGTCAAGATTGAAATCGGTATTGCGGCGGACAAGGCCGAGCAGGTCATTGATGCCATCAGCAACGCAGCCAACACTGGCAAGATTGGTGATGGCAAGATTTTTGTGTCTAACCTGGAGCAGACCATTCGTATCCGTACCGGCGAGACCGGTCCGGACGCCCTCTAGATATAAAATCAGAATAACGTGGGAGGAAAAATATGAACCTTCAAAATATGAGGGGGTTTACGGCAGTGATGCCGGCTGCCCTGGCAAGCCTGTTGCCATCAGTTGCGCTGGCCGATGAGTTGAATACCGGCGATACCGCATGGATCCTGACATCGACGGTACTGGTATTGTTCATGACAATTCCCGGCCTGGCGCTGTTCTATGGCGGCCTGGTGCGCAGCAAGAATGTCCTGTCCGTATTAATGCAGTGCTTTGCGATCACCTGCGTGGTTTCCATTATGTGGCTGGTGTTTGTTTATGGTCTGGCCTTTGGCGATGGCGGCAGCATGAACAAGTGGATCGGTAACTTTGACCAGCTGATGCTGGGTGGTATTGCCCGTGACAGTATGAGTGGCACCATCCCGGAAACCGTGTTTTCCATGTTTCAGTTGACGTTTGCGATTATTACCCCGGCGTTGATTGTGGGTGCCTTTGCCGAGCGCATGAAATTCTCCGCGATGTTGTGGTTTTCGGCGATCTGGCTGGTGGTGGTGTATGCACCGGTGACTCACTGGGTATGGGGTGGCGGCTGGCTCAGTGATATGGGGCTGCTGGATTTTGCCGGTGGTACCGTGGTGCATGTGAACGCCGGTGTTGCGGCACTGGTAGCCGCCATTGTGCTGGGTCCGCGTAAGGGTTTTGGAAGGACACCGATGCCGCCACACAATCTAACGATGACGGTTATCGGTGCCGGTATGCTGTGGGTGGGCTGGTTCGGCTTCAATGCCGGTAGTGCGCTGGCTGCTAACGGTGATGCCGGTATGGCCATGCTGGTGACGCACATCAGCGCTGCCGCCGGCTCACTGGCGTGGATGGCGATGGAATGGATCCGTCACGGCAAGCCGAGCGTGCTGGGTATTGTTACCGGTATGGTGGCCGGCCTCGGTACCATTACCCCGGCGTCGGGATATGTGGGTCCGGCTGGTGCGCTGATTATCGGTCTTACCGCCGGTGTGGTCTGCTACAGCGCGACGGCGTTCCTGAAGCACACCTTGAAGATCGATGATTCACTCGATGTGTTCCCGGTCCATGGTATGGGTGGCATCCTGGGTACGCTGCTGGCAGGTGTATTTGTCGGTATTCTCGGTGGCGTTGGTCTGGCAGAGGGCATGACCATGGGTGGACAGGTCTGGGTACAGTTTGTCGGGGTGGCCGTAACCTTTGTGTATTGCGGTGTTCTCAGCTGGATAATTCTCAAGCTGGTTGATGCCGTTATTGGTCTGCGTGTTGGCGAGGATGAAGAGACCCAGGGTCTGGACATCGTGCTGCACGATGAGACGGGATATAACCTGTAGGGGTTATTCCTTGGTGTAGTTCAAAACGGGCGCTGCGGCGCCCGTTTTTTTATACCGGGTTTTCCCCTTCAGGACGAAACCCTATGATTCAAAAGAGGTAGCGAAGATTCAATCGCGGCGAGGAAGCTTCCGCGTCCTGCTCACGCCCCTCACCTACGATGTACAGGGATGTACAAGTGTCACGAGAGGGCAGGAAGCCCGTAGTGACCATCCATGTAGGCGACGCCGCTCCTGCACGAAGAGTGAAGCTTCGCAGGAGCAGATGGCCTGCCAGCGTCAAAGCCTGTTATGCGTCCCGTCACAAAACGGTTTGTCCTTACTGTGCTTGCAGCCGCACAGATATACTTTGGTTTTTTCCGTGATTTCAAATTTAACCGGTGTAAAGTCTGTATCCTTGTGAGAGCCGTCGCAAAAGGGCTGGCTCTGTGACTTGCCGCAGGCGCACCACCAGTACGTGCCTGCTTCCAGTTCCACGGCATAGGGTGCTTTTTGTGCGATAACGGGTTCTGACATAATGACCTCTGGTGTTGGTAGGGAGTGTTCGTGAGTAAAGCACCGCCGCTGCTGCAAATCAATATGCTGCGTCGCCTGATGATAGGGCCGGTGACACTGGCTGTTGATGAAGGTGACTGCCTGTGTGTCTCCGGGGCGTCCGGTAGCGGGAAGTCGCTGCTGCTGCGTGCAATTGCCGACCTTGATCCTCACGAGGGACAGGTGTTGCTGCAAGGCGAGCCTGCCGCGGTCATTCCAGCGGATGCCTGGCGAACAAGGATAGGTCTGCTGCCCCCTGAAAGCAGCTGGTGGTTGCCGCAGGTAAAAAATCACTTTCGCAACGGTATGCCCGTGCCACTGGATCACATTGGCCTGTCCGGCGATATCCTTGAACAACCGGTTGCACGGCTTTCCAGTGGCGAGAAGCAGCGCCTGGCATTGATGCGCCTGTTGTCAAACCGGCCTCAGGTGCTGCTGCTGGACGAGCCGACCGCCAACCTGGATCCTGATAATACCCGCCGCGTTGAAAGGGTGATTACAGAATATCGCCGCGCACACAAAGCGGCCGTCATCTGGGTAAGCCATGACCCCGGGCAGATTACACGAGTCGCCAACCGTTATTACGAGATGCGTGAGGGTGGCTTGCAAGCACGTGATATCGAGGGCCGGCAATGGTTGAACTGAGCTACGTCGATTTGGTCATTGCGGCAGGGCTGGTGCTGGTGCTGGCACTGCTGTCGATACGCTTGCATTCGAACATCAGCAAGCAACTGGTGATTGCTGCAGTCAGGACGGCGGTACAGCTGACCCTGATCGGGCTGGTGCTGAAGACGTTATTCGCAAATGCCAGTCTTGGCTGGGTAACCTTGCTGGCATTCGTGATGCTGCTCATTGCAGGTCGTGAGGTCATGATGCGGCAGGAGCGGCGGTTCAGGGGTTGGTGGGGGTATGCGGCCGGTACCCTGTCAATGTTTCTGTCGTCGTTTGCGATTACCCTTTTCGCGCTTATCGTTATTCTGGGGGAAGACCCCTGGTATGCCCCGCAGTATGCGATACCATTGCTGGGTATGTTGCTCGGCAATACCATGAGTGGCATTGCCATTGCGATGGACCGGTTGACGCACGCTGCCTGGGAACAGCGCGATATTATTGAAGCACGTCTGATGCTTGGCGAGAGGGGTGATGCTGCCATCTCGGATTACCGGCGGCAGGCTGTGCGCAGCGGTATGATTCCTATTATTAATGCCATGGCGGCTGCAGGTGTTGTCAGCCTGCCGGGTATGATGACCGGCCAGATTCTGGCCGGCGCCCCGCCGGTAGAAGCCGTAAAGTACCAGATTTTGATCATGTTCCTGATTGCCGCAGGGACCGGGCTGGGGACGCTGGTGGCTGTCAGTATCGGGTCAAAACGCCTGTTTGATGAACGCCAGCGCCTGTGTCTTGACCGGTTGCGGCAGCCGTGAACTGTTTCAGGTCGGCGGTACTTGCAGGTCTGGCAGTGTTTGTCTCTACCGGTGTCATGGCAGAGATTTACAAGTGTACCGATGCACAGGGCAGGACCCGCTACGGTGACAAACCCTGTGCAGGCAAGTCGGTTATTATTACGCCCAGGGCTGCACCGGCAGTCAGTGAGGATGCCGCCGTGCGAATGAACCGGACGCAGCGCTTGCTGCAGGCCTACGAGGCAGAGCATGAGGAAGTGCGGCGTGCGCAGGCTGAGCAGAAAGCCGGGCAGGAACAGCGCAAATACAATTGCGCCCGGGCGCAAAGTTACGCGCGTGGTGTGACCCAGGCAAGTCGCGTTTACCGGACCGATGATGCCGGCCAGCGTATTGACCTGAGCTTCGAGGAACGTGCGGCAGCGGCGGCAAAGGCCCGTGCAGAGGTCGCACGCTGGTGTGACAGCAAATGATAGCCAGGGCATGCACGCAGTGCGAGGTACCACAATGAAAACCGGTGTGATTGGACTGGGTGCCATGGGCGCACACATGGCGCGTAACCTGCACAGTGCCGGTTACCTGGAAACAGTGTGGAACCGGACGACCGAAAAATCAGGCCAACTTGCCGATGAACTCGGTGTTGCCGTTGCTGCCAACCCAAGGGCATTGGCAGGCCGGTGCGAACTGGTGTTGCTGTCAGTCTCGGCCGATGCTGACGTGCTGGAGATGGTGCAGTCCCTGTTGCCGGGATTACACGCCGGCACGGTGGTCCTTGATACCTCCACGGTTAGCCGGGAGACGGCGGTGCAAGCGGCAGTCCTGCTGCAACAGGCCGGTGCGGTATTTCTTGATGCGCCGGTATCCGGTGGCATGGAAGGTGCGCGCAAGGGGACGCTGGCCATGATGATCGGGGGTGATGCGGCTATTATTGCAAGTATTGCGCCGGTACTGAATGTGGTTGCCGGGCGCGTTGAACACATGGGCCCAGTCGGTGCAGGCCAGTCTACCAAGGCGGTCAATCAGGTAATGGCTGCAGGTATCAACCAGGCGGTGACGGAAGCGCTGGCATTTGCACAGGCGCTGGACTTGCCGCTGGACAAGGTCATTGATATCACCGGTTCCGGTGCTGCGGGCAACTGGTTTTTAAGTCACCGCGGGCCGACCATGATGCGGGGACAGTTCGATCCCGGTTTCCGCGTGGCCTTGCATCACAAGGACCTGGCGATCTGCAGGCAAATGGCAGCGCAGTTCGATGTGGCGTTGCCGATGGTTGAAATGACGTTGATTCACTACCGGCGCCTGATGGAGGCCGGCTATGGCGACGAGGATATCTCGGCGCTGTTTCGCGAAAAGCAGGGGTTGTTTGACAAGGCCAGTGATCGCCCGCGGCGTCCTTGAGATAATAGCTGCCAGGTTAAAATAAACATAGCAAGTGGTCGGGTTATTCGCGCCGCGTTGTTTTTCAGTCGTTGATACGCGAATGGATGCCCGTATCGAGAATGTAAGGTGATTTATGATAAGCGGAGTTACAACCCTGCCTGATACCGAAGTGACCTGTGCAGCTTGCGATGCCTGTTGTTGCCGTCTGGAAGTGATGCTCATTACCGATACCGGGGTGCCCGAAAATTATATTGAGGTAGACAAGTGGGGCGGGATGACCATGGCCAGACTGGATGATGGCTGGTGTTCCGCCCTGGATAGAAATACCATGCTTTGTATGATTTATGAGAAACGGCCGAAGGTTTGCCGTGACTTCGAGATGGGTGGATACGAGTGTATTTCCGAGCGAGGCATGGGGAGAGTGTATGGAATCTCTTGAAGAAATGAGAAAGAGTATCGACAATATTGATAACGCAATAGTTGCCATGTTTGCGGAACGATTCAAGGTTACCAACCGCGTCGGGTGCTATAAAGCAGAACATAAATTACCATCTAAAGACCCGGCTAGAGAAGCAGTGCAGTATGAAAGAATCACTGTTCTCGCGCAGCAATATGGTCTGGATCCCGAGTTTGCTAAATCATACCTGGCTGCAGTAATAGAGCGTGTTGTTCAAAATCATGAGAAACTAGCGGTTGATCTTTAGTAAAGGACGTTTTGTACAGGAAAAACAGGATGCCGCATGCAGCCAAGAATAAGTATGGTTACTCTGGGCGTAAGGGATTTGGAAAGATCCATCAAATTCTACAAAGAAGGTTTGGGCTTTCCTCAAATGGAATCCTCGCCCGCAGTTGCCTTCTTCACTCTTAACGGCAGTTGGCTGGGTTTGTACGGTCGCGAATCCCTTGCAGAGGATGCCTCTGTTTCATCTGAGGGGAGTGGCTATAACGAGTTCGCCCTTGCACATAATGTGGCATCAGCAACCGAAGTCGATCAAATAATCGGGCAAGCCGTGTCTGCGGGGGCAACGCTTTCTAAAGCGGCGCAGAAAACCTCCTGGGGCGGGTACTCCGGCTACTTTAAAGACCCGGACGGACACCTGTGGGAAATCGCTCACAACCCCTTCTTCTGGGTTGGTCCTGAAGATGAAGAGGCATAAAAAGGCAAGGGACTGGCTGGAGGTGAGCGGACATGGCGAACCGGAAAATACGCGTTCTTGCAGGTGATATTGGCGGTACCAAGACCCGGCTCGCTGTATTTGATGTGTCTGGTGATGTGTCTGGTGATGTCATGGGTGAGGTCACGGACACTGTGCTGCAGATGGTTGCGGAAGAGGTCTATCCCAGTCGCGACTACCAGACGTTTGCCGAGATTGTCCAGTTGTTCATGGACCGTCATCGGTGTGGCTGTGAGTCCGCCTGTTTTGGTGTGGCGGGACCGGTCAGAAACGGGGTGGCCACAACCACCAATCTTCCCTGGCGACTGGTTGCCAGCGAACTTGCGGAAGAACTGGAAGTCACGCAAGTGGCGTTGTTGAATGACCTCGAGGCCAATGCCTGGGGTATTCAGACACTGGCAACCGATGATCTTTGTGTGCTGCAGGATGGCGCTCAGGATCTGGCAGGGAATGCGGCAGTCATTGCGGCGGGCACTGGTCTGGGAGAGGCCGGTATGTACCGGGATGGCCGGCGCTATCGGCCTTTTGCTACGGAAGGCGGGCACACGAATTTCTGCCCTGCCAATGAGTTGGAATACGCGTTGTTTTGCTTTCTGCTCGGGCAGTTTGCACACGTAAGCTGGGAGCGCGTATTGTCGGGCCCGGGCCTCGTGAACATACACACATTCTTGCGGGCATATCGCAGTAGCGAGGCACCCGGCTGGCTTACCGAATCCCTGTATTCGGGAGACCCTGCTGCGGTGATATCACAGGCGGCACTGCAGGAACGGGACGAGATCTGTATCGAGGCGCTTGATCTGTTTGTACATTTCTATGGTGTCGAGGCCGGTAATCTGGCGCTTAAAATGATGGCAAGCGGAGGTGTTTACCTGGGAGGAGGTATTGCTCCAAAGATCATTGAGAAGTTGCAGGGAGAGCTGTTCATGCAGGGCTTCAGGTCCAAGGGTCGTATGCAATATCTGCTGGAGTCAATGCCGGTACAGGTGATACTGAATGACAGAACGGCACTCTATGGGCCGGCTGTATTCGGGGCATTGTCCGTTAGTGATTGAGGCTGAACTGTCGTAATTCAGGTTATTATTCGCATGGCGATTATGGACACCCCTGGCTCCGCATGTTTATAAGTTATTGATATTAAAAATAACCGTCATGAAATGGTCATAAAGTTACCACGTTGGTTTGGTATAGTGACTCTACCGCACGGGTTACTACGAGGAAACGCTACCAGATATGTCTGCTACTGCATCGCAAACTTCATCCGTCGAAATGGCGCCACCGCATATTATGGTGATATTTGGTGCCAGCGGGGACCTGAACCGGCGCAAGCTGATCCCGGCGATTTATTCCCTGTACCGTGACGGGCTGTTGCCTGAACAGTTCACGGTGCTTGGTCTGGATCGCCAGGAGCTGGATGACGAGGCCTTCCGGGAACGGCTGGACGGTGACTGCCGTGAATTTCTCGGCACAGACCCGGATGCTGTTGCCTGGCAGAGCACCTTGCAATCGGTGTATCACATGACCGTGGATGTTACCGATCCGGACATGTACCCGCGGCTGGCAGAGCGGCTTGCCGAAATGACCGGTGCTGGCGGGCTGGTCCCGAATTTCCTGTTTTACCTTGCCACGCTACCGCGTTTCTTTGCCGGTATCACGGCCGGCCTGGGCCGTGTCGGCCTGCTTGACGAAGCTGGCGGAAACTGGCGGCGGGTGATTGTCGAGAAGCCCTTTGGTCATGACCTGCAGTCGGCGCGTGATATGAACCGGCAATTGCACGAGGTGATGGGTGAGCACCAGATCTACCGTATCGACCATTATCTTGGCAAGGAAACGGTGCAGAATATCCTGGCGTTTCGCTTTGCCAACAGCACCATCGAGCCGATCTGGAACCGCCAGTACATCGACCATGTACAAATCACGGTAGCGGAGTCCATCGGCGTGGGGGGGCGTGGCCGTTACTACGACCAGTCCGGTGCATTGCGCGACATGATCCCGAATCACCTGCTGGCGGTACTGTCGATCGTTGCCATGGAGCCATCCAATTCCTTTAATGCCGATGCCATCCGCGATGAACAAACCAAGGTGCTGCGTGCCATTCAGCCGTTCAGCCATGACGAGGTGCTGACCTCGACGGTGCGGGGCCAGTACGGCCCCGGCATGCAGGCTGATGGCACACATATTCCCGGTTATCGCGAGGAGGCTGAAGTTGCACCCGATTCAAAAACGGAAACCTATGCTGCCATGAAACTCATGATCGACACCTGGCGCTGGGCCGGAGTGCCTTTCTACCTGCGTACCGGCAAACGTCTGCCTGGCCGCTACACCGAGGTTGTTATTCAGTACAAGCACGCGCCGAACATCATGTTCCGGGACTCGTTGCTAAAGCGCGAGAATGTCCCGCCCAATACACTGGTGCTGCGACTGCAACCGGATGAAGGGATCGGCATGAATTTCAATGCCAAGATACCGGGGCATGCCCTGAACCTTGGCACGGTGCAGATGAACTTCCGCTACGATGATTATTTTGAACATGCGCCTGCGACCGGTTACGAGACCCTGCTGCACGACTGCATGACCGGTGATGCCACGCTGTTCAAGCGGGCCGACAACATCGAAGCCGGCTGGGAACTGGTCGATCCGGTGATGGAAGTATGGTCGGCATTGCCGGTACATGACTTCCCCAACTATGCGGCCGGTACCTGGGGACCAGCGGCAGGCGAACAGTTGCTGGCGCGTGACGGCCGTGTTTGGCATGCTTGCGAGGCTTGCCGCGCGGATGTCACATGATGCTGACCCGCAACCGGCCGTTACCGGGTGGCGACGCGGCCCGCTGGCATGTCCTGCCGGTCGCACGCATACATGGACAGACTGGCGTTGACGTCTATATTGGTAAAGTAGCAGAGACAGGGGTAGCAGCATGAATATTCGTACCGGCTTCGAGGTGGAGGAAATCCGCCAGGCCTTTCTGAACAATCTGTTTTACGTACAGGCAAAGACCTGCCGGACGGCGACGCTGAATGACCGCTACCTGGCGCTGGCCTATACCGTGCGCGACCGGATGCTGGAACGCTGGATGAAATCCGTCGATTCCTATTTCAGTAATGACGTGCGCGTGGTCAGTTACCTGTCGGCGGAATTCCTGCCCGGGCCACATCTTGCCAATAACATGATCAACCTGGGTATCTGTGATGCTGTCGAGCAGGCCATGCAGGGACTCGATATTGATGTCCATACGCTGTTCGAGCAGGAGGAAGAACCGGGACTGGGTAATGGCGGGCTGGGTCGGCTTGCTGCCTGTTATATGGATTCACTGGCGACCCGGGAGATCCCGGCCATCGGTTACGGTATTCGCTACGAGTTCGGCATCTTCGATCAGCAGTTGCAGGATGGCTGGCAGATTGAAAGGACCGACCACTGGTTGCAACTGGGCAACCCCTGGGAGATCCCCCGGCCGGAGAATACCTTCGAGGTCAAGCTGGGCGGTCATACGGAACAGTACACAAACGATGCCGGGCGCCGGCAGGTTAGCTGGACCCCGGACCGGGTCGTCAAGGGGATGGCCTATGACACACCGATCACCGGCTTTCGTGTGGGCACGATAGCGCTGCTGCGCTTGTGGAAGGCCGAGGCGCCCCGCCGTTTCCGTTTCGGAATATTCAATAAGGGTGATTACTATGGTGCCGTCGAGGACAATGTCATCGCCACCAATCTCACCAGGATTCTGTACCCGAATGACGAGCCGGAGCAGGGCAAGCAGTTGCGGCTCGAACAGCAGTATTTTTTCGTATCCTGCTCACTGCAGGATATGATCCGTGTGCACCTCCGTTATGGACGCAGCCTGCATGATTTTGCAAAGTACTGGGCCGGGCAGTTGAACGATACCCACCCGTCGGTGGCTATTGCCGAATTGCTACGGCTGCTGGTTGATGAGCACGGCATGGATCGGGATGAAGCCTGGGAGATTACCCGCAGCACCTTTGCCTATACCAACCACACGCTGTTGCCCGAGGCGCTGGAGACCTGGCCGGTGTCGCTGTTTGCCCGGGTGCTGCCGCGCCACCTGGAGATCATCTATGAAATCAATCAGCGCCTGCTGGCGGATGTGGAGCGTCGCTATCCCGGTGACAAGAAACGTATTGCGCGCATGTCTCTGATCGATGAGAACAATGGTCGTCGTATCCGCATGGCCAATCTTGCCTGTGCAGGCAGCCACAGCATCAATGGCGTGGCCGAACTGCACACACGACTCCTCAAAAAGTACACCCTGAATGACTTTAATGAAATGTACCCGGAGAAGTTCCTGAATATCACCAATGGCGTGACACCGCGGCGCTGGCTGGCCCTGTGTAACCGCAACCTGGCGACCCTGATCGCCGATCGTATCGGCATGGACTGGGTGTCAGACCTGGAGCAACTGCGCAAGCTCGAGGCGTTTGTGGATGATGCGGAATTTCGTGCGCAGTGGTGGCAGGTCAAGCAGGACAAGAAACGTGAACAGCTAGCCTTTATTCAGCAACGGACCGGCATCGTGGTCGATCCTGACAGCCTGTTTGATGTGCAGGTGAAGCGCATCCACGAGTACAAGCGACAGCATCTGAATGTCATGCATATTATTACCCTGTATCAGAGAATCAGGGAAAATCCTGCCATCGATATTCAGCCGCGTACCTTTATCTTCGGCGGCAAGGCCGCCCCCGGGTACACCATGGCGAAGCTGATAATCAAACTTATTACTTCCGTTGCAGATGTCGTCAACAATGACCCGCTGGTCGCAGACCGGCTGAAGGTGGTATTTATTCCCAATTTCAACGTCAAGACGGGGCACCATATTTACCCGATGGCAGATCTGTCGGAACAGATTTCCACGGCTGGCAAGGAGGCGTCGGGTACCGGTAATATGAAATTTGCCATGAATGGTGCGCTCACTATCGGTACGCTGGACGGGGCGAATATCGAGATTCGTGAGGAGGTCGGGGAGGAAAACTTTTTTCTGTTCGGTGCAACTGCCGCGGAGATACGCCAGCTGAAGGCCGCGGGCTATCACCCGGGAGATTGCTTTAGCCAGGACGAAGAGTTGCACCAGGTGATTGATGCGCTACGCTCCGGTGTATTCTCGAACGGAGATACGGAACTGTTCAGGCCGCTGGTTGATTCTTTGCTGCAGCACGACGAGTACCTGCTGCTGCATGATTACCGTTCCTACATCCGCTGTCAGGAAAAGGTCAGCCGGCATTATGCCGACCGTGATGCCTGGCTGCGCAGTTCGATCCTGAATACCGCGCGTATCGGCAAGTTTTCCTCTGACCGCGCAATCAGGCAATATTGCGAGGAGGTCTGGAAGGTCAAGCCGGTGCCGGCCAGCGCCGACATCAGGATAAAAGACTGCGGGAAAAAGGAATCCGCCTGATAGTTATCTTGCCCATTGAAACAGAAACCTGCCACAGCCTGTCTTACTCACCCCGGTAATCGTTACCCGGCAGGTGCAACACCTGCGCCACAGGGTGTCAATTTTTCTATCTATAGCCGGCATGCCAGCCATGTTGAACTGCTGTTATTTGAACGGGCTGATGACCTGCAACCCTTTCAGGTGATTCCGCTGGAGGTGCGCACGCACCGCACCTTCTTTTTCTGGCACGTGTTTGTTATCGACCTGCCGGCGGGCACCCACTATGCCTGGCGTATCGACGGGCCGGATGATGTGCATCAATCCGGGTTTCGTTTTGATCGCGAGAAGGTTTTGCTTGATCCCTGGGTACGCGGCATGACCGATAGCCTGTGGCAGCGTGCCGCTGCCGAGGCAACTGGCAGCAATATGGCCACTTCCATGCGAGGTGTGGTGCCGTCCCGTGAGTATGACTGGGAGGACGATGAAACGCTGGGGTGTATTCGTCCCGAAAGAACGGTTATCTACGAAATGCATGTGGGTGGCTTCACCCGGCATCCGGGTTCCGGCGTCAGCCGGCCTGGCACCTTTCTGGGTGTTATCGAGAAAATACCCTACCTGATGGAACTCGGCGTGACCCACGTTGAACTGATGCCGGTGATGGCCTTTGATGAGCAGGATGTACCCGCGGGCGTGGCGGAACTCGGTCTCGGCAATTTCTGGGGTTACAGTACCCACAGTTATTTCAGCCCGCATCCCGGTTATTGTGTTTCGCCGGATGCCGATGCACATGCGAGCGAGTTCCGGGATATGGTGAAGGCGCTGCATGAGGCTGGCATCGGTGTCATCCTCGATGTGGTCTTCAATCACACGGCCGAGGGCGGCGCGGGTGGCCCGGTTATCAATTTCAAGGGCATTGGCAACGAGACCTTCTATCACCTGGACCCTGGTGATCGCAGCCGCTATCGTGATTACACCGGCTGCGGCAACACCGTCAACTGCAACCATCCACTGGTAGCAAGATTCATTATGGAGTGTCTCGAGTACTGGGTGCGCGAGATGCACGTGGATGGCTTTCGCTTTGACCTCGCCAGCGTGCTGTCGCGCGGCGAGAATGGCAAGCCGCTGTACCATGCCCCGGTGTTGTGGAATATCGAATTCTCAAACGTGCTCAGTGAGACACGCATCATTGCCGAGGCCTGGGACGCAGCAGGTCTCTACCAGGTTGGTGATTTCCCCGGGTTTCGCTGGGGTGAATGGAACGGGCAGTACCGGGATGTGGTGCGCCGCTTCGTGCGTGGCGACAAGGGCATGCACAGTGAGCTGGCCCGGCGCTTCAGTGGCAACAGTGACCTGTACCAGGATGATGACCGGCAGCCGATCAACAGCATCAATTTCATCAGCTGCCATGATGGCTTCACCCTGCATGATATGGTGAGCTACAACGAAAAACACAATGAAGGTAACGGCGAGAATAACCGCGATGGTAGCCGCAATTCCCTCAGCTGGAATTGCGGCACTGAAGGCGAAACCGATGACGAGGATGTCCTCGCGTTGCGCCGCCAGCAGGCAAAAAACTTCATGGCGATACTGATGCTCAGTCAGGGAATACCCATGATCAACGCCGGTGACGAGGTGCTGCGAACCCAGCATGGCAATAACAATGTCTGGTGTCAGAACAATGAACTGGGCTGGTTTGACTGGAGCCTGACGGAGACCAACGGGGACATGCTGCGTTTTACCCGGCAGATGATTGCCTTCCGCAAGCGCCATGCCTGTCTCATGCATACCCGTTTCCTGAACGGGCTGGAGCGGGACGGACAGTGGTTCCCGGATATCACCTGGCACAGTGATCGTCTCGACCAGCCATTATGGGAAGACCCGGATACACAGATGCTTGCCTGTACGCTGGGTGCCGTCGAGGCCTGGGAGGAAGACCTGTTCGTGATCATGAACATGCAAACGGAACAACTGGTTATACCGTTGCCGCGGGTTGCCGAGGGGAACTGGCACCTGGCTATCGATACGGCCGGGGACACTCCGCTGGATATCATCCGGCCCGCAGACCAGCCGGTACAGGCCGCCCCCGCCTATGTCGTGCAGCCGCGCAGTGTCGTGGTATTCGAGCGTCGTTGACTGCAAGTTTTTATTTGATGATCACGGAAGTACACGAAATTACACGGAAATATTTCTTTAAGGCATTTATTTCTCCGTGTCTTTCCGTGTGCTTTAGTGGCTGTTCTGCCCGTCAATATAAGGTTGAAGGGACCCTGGCAATAATTTTGATCGCCAGCGTGGCCCTGTTCCCGGGCCGCATTCTTGCAGGTGGCGGTCCCGAAAAGGTACTGGTGGTCGTTAACGGGGATTCACCGGTCTCCCTGCAGGTCGCCAATGCCTATGTGGAGATGCGCAAGATCCCGCAGGAACATGTGCTCTGGCTACATGATATTCCCTATCCGGACACTATCAGTCTGGATACCTTTCGTACCCGTATCTGGAAACCCGTTCGTGATTTCATTACCCAAAACCGGCTTGATGATGAAATTGATATCATTGCCTACTCGGCAGATTTTCCCTATGCCGTCAATTTCTCCGCTGATCTGAAGGCCAACAAACTCCCCAAACTGAAATATCACGGGAAAGAGGCCTCCCTGACAGGGCTAAGCTATTTTGCCCGTCATGTTGAAGCCGGGAGCCCGTATTATCTGGCGAGCAATGCCAACCTGTATTTTCGCCGTAACCTGGCCACGGGCTGGCAGCCGCTGCGATCCCTGACGGATGCAGAAGCCGGTATGCAACGCAAGGCGGAAAAGGCATTTCGGAAGAAGAATTTTCAGGCAGCGATTACCAGCTATGAATCACTGGTCCAGGGTTTTCCCGAGCATGGCGCCTTGTGGCATGGGCTGGCCCGGAGCCATGCTGCACTGGGTGATAGCGGGGCGGCGATGGAGGCATTGCAGCAGGCGGCGAACCATGGCTGGACCAACAGTTTGCAAACCCGCAATGACCGTTACCTGCAAGTGCTCTCTGATGATCCGGCGTTCCAGCGCCTGCTGGCCCGCATGGAGGAGCGCAATGGTCCGTTTCAGGCAGCGCATGGATTCAGCGCCCAGTATGAGTGGAACGGTGCGACAGAGCCGGTAAAGGCGTTCAGAAGTGAATCTCTCCACAGCCATTACCTTGCGACGATGCTGGCCTACACAGGCCCTCACGGGAATAGCGTTCCCGAGGTGCTAAGCTACCTCGCAGCCGCACGCTCCAGCGACGGGAGCCAACCGGACGGCACCGTGTATCTGCTGGTGAACAGGGACGTGCGTTCCGAAACACGGCAGCCCCTGTTTCTGGAAACCGTCGCCGCACTGAAACGCCGCGGGCACCGTGCCGAAATATTAGCTCCGGACAAAAAAACACGGCAGAATGGCATTCTGCCGCAGGG
>DMKK01000052.1 GCA_003454335.1 Gammaproteobacteria bacterium
CTGCCTGCCACTGGTGCCATGTGATGGCACATGAATCCTTCGAGGACCCGGACACCGCCGCCTTGATGAACCGGCTGTTCGTCAACATCAAGGTTGACCGGGAAGAACGCCCGGACCTCGACAAGATCTACCAGACAGCCCATTCCCTGCTGACCCAACGTCCAGGAGGCTGGCCACTGACTGTATTCCTGACCCCGGACGACCAGCTACCGTTTTTTGCCGGCACCTATTTTCCGGACAAACCCCGCCATAACATGCCCGCCTTCAGTGAACTGCTGCAGCGTGTGCATGATTTCCTGAGTCACAATGAAACCGAAATCAGGGAACAGAACACCCGATTGATCAAGGCACTGGCAGCCATCAGTGAGGGTGAACGAGCAAATGCCCTCACCCCGCTGCCGCTGGATACTGCGCGACAACAGCTGGAACGCAACTTTGATGAACGTGAGGGCGGCTTCGGGGAAGCACCCAAATTCCCGCATCCGACCAATATCGAACGGCTGTTACGCCACTGGGCCGGGACTCGTACATCTGCCGGCGAACCGGACAAACGTGCCCTGCACATGGCCGTGTTCACGCTGGAAAAGATGGCACGTGGCGGCATGTTTGACCAGCTGGCTGGCGGCTTTTGCCGCTATTCAGTCGATAATCACTGGATGATCCCCCACTTCGAGAAAATGCTCTACGATAATGGTGCACTGCTGGCCCTGTATGCCGAAGCCCATGCGGCTACCGGCAACCCCTTGTTCCGGCGCATCTGTCAGCAGACGGCAGACTGGGTTATGCGTGACATGCAGTCACCGGAGGGCGGCTATTATTCCAGCCTGGATGCGGATTCAGAAGGTGAAGAAGGCAAGTACTATGTGTGGACCCCGGCTGCAGTCCAGGCGATCGCCAGGGAGGGTGATTACGCCATCTTTGCACGCCGGTTCGGACTTGACCGCGCCCCCAACTTTGAAGGCAAATGGCACCTGCACGTGTATTGCACCGCGGCCGAACTCGCCAGTGAATTCTCTCTGGACATAGCTGAAGTCGAACAGGCCATTCACCGCGTGAATGTGAAGCTGCTGGAACTGCGGGAACAACGTATTCCGCCAGGGCGGGATGACAAGATACTGACCGCATGGAATGGCCTGATGATCCGCGGCATGGCGGTTGCCGCACGCCATTTTGATGAACCTGCCTGGGCTGATTCCGCCGAACGCGCGCTCGACTTTATTCGCAGCACCCTCTGGAAGGACGGGCGTTTGCTGGTGACTTGCAAGGACGGCCGTGCCCATCTGAATGCCTACCTGGACGATTATGTTTACCTGATCGATGGCATCCTCGAGCTGTTGCAGGTGCGCTGGCGTGACGGCGACCTGGACTTTGCCATCGAACTGGCCGAGGTCGTACTGCAGCACTTTCAGGGCGAGGCCGGCGGATTTTTCTTCACCTCCGATGATCATGAAGCACTCATACAGCGTCCCAAACCCAATCACGATGATGCCACGCCCTCCGGGAATGGCATTGCCGCCAGGGTATTTGGCCGACTGGGTCACCTGCTGGGCGAAAGCCGTTATCTGGAAACCGCCGAGAACACACTGAAGTCCATCTGGTCCGGCATCGAGAGCATGCCACATGGCCACGCCAGTCTGCTGGTGGCCCTGGAGGAGACCCTGTTTCCTTACCAGACTGTTATTATCCGCGGCACAGAACCAGCAATCACAAACTGGCAGAAAGCGGCTGCACAGTCTTATGCACCACGACGTTTAACGCTGGCCATCCCCGCCACGGTAAATCAGTTGCCCGGTCAACTGAATGCGCGCGCACCACAGGATGACGTGGTTGCCTACCTGTGCCAGGCTAACACTTGCAGTGCACCCGTTACTGATTTTGCAACCTTCAACACATCATTGACTGAAACCTGAGCAGCGAGCGACCCATGAGCGACACCACCAACATCTTGCAAATCCCCGGCGCACAACTGGAATCCATCGAACAGGCCGACAATGAAATCACCCTGCACTTCTCGCAGGTACAGCTGGTGCAGGAGATGGAAGGGGCCATTGAAGACAGCCTGTGGACACAGGCCGTCAACCTGGCCATCAGAGAGATAGAAATTACCGGCCAGCTACCGGAGTGCCCCTGCGTCATCAAGGGTGGTGACATGGTCGACAACATCTTCACCTACCGCGACCATGCCCCGCTGCCGATTAACTGGCGTGGCGAGATACGCTGCGCATTAACCATTGAGGGCACCAGCGAGACCTTCTCAATTGACGGCACATCTATGCAGCTGGAGCGAATCGACACCCCCCGTTACATCAAACACGTCAAAAAATAACGACCACGCGAGAACCTGACATGCCCATAAAACCAAAGTCACCTGACAGCAAAAAACTTGACGAGATCGTCGCAGCGGCGCAGCGCAACCGTGCCAGTCGCGAACAGGATTACCGGGCGCGGTCATTAAAGATGTACCCCTGGGTATGCGGCCGCTGCTCCCGGGAGTTTACCCGTGAGAACCTGCAGGAACTGACCGTGCACCACCGTGATCACAATCATGACAACAACCCGGAGGATGGCAGCAACTGGGAACTGTTATGCCTGTACTGCCATGATAATGAACACGCCCGCTA
>DMKK01000102.1:0-948 GCA_003454335.1 Gammaproteobacteria bacterium
TAGAGCATCTTCTCGAAGTGCGGCACCCGCCATTCAAAATCTGTGGAATAGCGATGAAAGCCACCACCAAGCTGGTCGTAAATACCGCCTTCCACCATCTTGTCCAGCGTGAACAGGGCCATGTCGGCACTGTCCTGTGATTCATCCTGCAACAGAAACATCAGCCGTGCCGGTTGTGGAAACTTGGGTGCCGGCCCGAAGCCACCCTGCATCTCATCATAGGCCTTCGCGTACTGCCGGCGCACCTCAAGCAGTGGTGCCTTGGTCAGTTTTTTCAGGGGTGCGGCTGAGCCGGACGTTTTTTGCAACAGTGCCACGGCATTGGTGGCCGTCTCCCGGATGCCGTCTTCGTCAGACTTCCAGAGCTCTGTCAGTTTCGCCAGCACCTGCTTCATCCCGGGCCGGCCCCCACTGGCATCCGGTGGAAAATAGGTACCACCGAGAAACGGGTCGCCATTCGGTGTTGCCCATACCGACATCGGCCAGCCACCCCGCCCGCGTGTCAGCATGACGTATTGCATATAAGCCGCATCCACATCCGGACGCTGCTCGCGGTCCACCTTGATGGAAATAAAATTATCGTTTAGCTGTTTGGCGATAGCAGGATTACTGAATGATTCGCGCGCCATCACATGGCACCAGTGACAGGTAAAGTAACCGATGGAAATAAACAGCGGCTTGTTCTCCCTGCGCGCCTTCGCAAAGGCCTCCTCACCCCATGGATACCACTCCACCGGATTATCCGCATGCAGGCGCAGGTAGGGACTCGACTCTGCTGCCAGTCGCCAGCCACCAGTTTTTTCCTGTTCGGCCGCAGCAGACAACAGCGTCAGGCCTGGCAACAGTAACAGCAACAATACTCTATATGAAACGGACATAATCATTACAGTCCCGTTAAATTGAGGCTATGGTAAGGATATGCAGAGCCTGATGGGTGCGTCGCTGCGC
>DMKK01000102.1:1052-2697 GCA_003454335.1 Gammaproteobacteria bacterium
GCGCAGCGACGCACCCATCAGATGAGTTAACCAATATCCCCTACCCTCAGCGTGCCCCGTGCCTCGGTGGTAAATAGTTACCATTCATATACGATCCAGTGACAACACCTCACGGACATTTGCCGTGGTTACCCGCGCCACCTCTTCCGGGGCCTCGTCCCGCACCGCAGCCAGTGCTGCCAGGCAGTATGGCAGGTACTCCGGACTGTTGCGTTCCCCGTGGTGCTGGAACACCGTCATATCAGGCGCATCTGTTTCCAGCACCATGGCTTCGAGTGGCAAGCCCCGGGCAAGCGCACGCAAACGGGTCGAGCGTTCGAAGGTCAACATACCCCCGAAACCAAACCTGAAGCCGAGATCGCTGTATTGCGACGCCTGCTGCAGGCTGCCGTTATAGGCGTGACAAATTCCACCGCGCACCCGAACGCGCCGCAACGTGGCCAGCACCTGATCATGCGCCTTGCGCACATGCAGGATGACCGGCAGACCGGCCGCACTGGCGATCACCAGTTGTGCCTCGAACAATTGCTGCTGGCGTTCATGATCAAGTCCGTCAACATGGAAGTCCAGCCCGATCTCGCCGATGGCCACCGGTCGCTGCGTCGCCAGTTCTGCCTCCAGTAACGGCAGATCAGCTGGCTGATGCTGTTCGAGGAAGACCGGGTGCAGACCCAGTGCCGGGTACAGGCCGGCTTCATCATTACACAGTGCCTGCAACGCCTTCCAGCCGGAAGCCTGAATACCCGGCACCACCATGCCAACGACCGCATGCTTGCGGGCACGCCCCAGTACGGCCTGCCGATCGGCATCGAAAGCAGCGACATCCAGGTGACAATGGCTATCAATCAACTCCATCATCACATTGTATGCGCTTGCCCCTTCAAACACAGGCATTTTCTGGTATGTTTTCAAGCATGAACAAAACTGACCCGGATCTCGAACGCCGCTTCGCCGGCATTCGCCGACTCTATGGCAAGCAGGCACTGGCAAGATTCAGACAGGCACATGCCTGTGTACTGGGCATTGGTGGCGTGGGTTCATGGGCGGCCGAGGCGCTGGCGCGCAGCGCCATTGGTCGGCTCACCCTGATCGACCTGGATCATGTCGCCGAGTCCAACATCAACCGGCAACTGCATGCATTGACCGGCACTCTGGGCATGGCCAAGGTACAGGTGATGGCCGAGCGCGTGCAGCAAATCAATCCAGCATGCAAGGTAACGGCCATTGAGGATTTCCTCACAATTGAAAATCTCGACACCCTGATGGCGGAAGGATTTGATTACATCATCGACTGTATTGACGGCTTTCGCACCAAGGCCAGGCTGATCGCTTACTGCAGAAGCAACAAGTGTCGCATCATTACCGTGGGTGGCGCCGGCGGCCAGACAGACCCGACCCGCATCAGGGTTGCCGACCTCAGTCGCACCGAACACGACGCACTGTTTTCCAAGACCCGCAAACTGTTACGGCAGGAATACGGCTTCCCGACCAACCTGCAGCGGCGTTTTGACATCCCCTGCGTCTACTCCATGGAACAAGCCGTGTTCCCGGCTGAAAATGGCGAGGTGAGTCCAGGGAAACCGGATATAGAAACTGTCGGCGACCTGAGCTGTGCGGGTGGCCTGGGATCCGCGATGACGGTGAC
>DMKK01000071.1 GCA_003454335.1 Gammaproteobacteria bacterium
ATGGGCATGCGAAGAAGTTACGGGCTTAACTTAGTGGCATTCATTGCAGCTATTAATCCGCAGTTACCCAGATCAATAATACGAGAAGCAAACATTTCGGGCTGGCGGGTATAGCCGCGATGGTTTTTCTATGATGCGCCATGCTTTAAAAGCGTTTTTACCGTTAGCCTGAAATTATGAATCCAGTTTGTCGAACAGGGGCTTGAGATATTCCTCGTAATTTCTCCAGACACCGACCACTTGTTCAGGTGATGGTAGGGAAGCAATATCCAGGCAGGTATCATTCCAGGGAAGGTCGCAGAATTCGAGTAGCGCTCTGATTTCTTCCTTTGGATTTTGTATAAACTCTTCAAACTGGACGACGTGAATGAATTCCGGCAGCCGCTTTAGCCACTGGTTCATGAAATCTGTCTGAAGTAAGAAATATTCACGCAATACATCAGGATCAAAACTGTACAAGTGTCCCTTGGTGAAACTCTTCCTGAACATCTCCAGGCAGTTGTCCCTGGCATTGCGTCTGCACAGAATAACTTTTGCATCAGGCAGGCACAGACGAATCATCCCGATATAATCTGAGGTGAAGGGCAGCGTGTTTGTGATAATTGTTGTCTTCCTGAATCTTTCCTTTAGCCTGCGCTCATATTCAATGCCCACCGCTTTGAACAGTTCGCTGTCAGCATCTCTGATCCCTTCAGGGTATGTTGCTCGGGTTTCTTCCTTAAGAGTTCCATTGCATGCGTGAGTAAAGTCTGCTGATTCGCCGCCTGCAGTGATCAGCGGGTGCAAGGCAAGGATGTTTTCTACAACGGTCTTACCGGACCGGGGCATACCGGTTATGAAAACCGATTTACAGTCAGGATAACCAGAGTCCTGGTATTGGTTGAGCCGTGTATTTGTGAATACGTCCAGTATCTCCCGAATATCGCTCTTGCGCCCGTTGATGTCATAAGGTGAGATACACTTTCTCAGGTCATTCCCTTTTGATGTGTATTTATACGCCATTTCATAATCACAGAAGTCGTTAAATGATTTGCCAAGGCTGGTGCACAGAGAAATTATTTCTTCATCCTGCACGTCTTGATTCTCAAGCAGCCCCTCCATTGACTGCATTATTTTGTCGTAGTTATCGTGCTGTATTAATCGCGCAAGATTAATGTGTGCATTGACATTCTCCGGGTCAAGCTCAAGAGCACGTTCGAATGTCATGGCCGCCAGTTTAATATCTTTCTTTTTCTTGAGGATTTCGCCAAGACTGTTATGAAATTCGGCATTATCAGGTTGCATAGCGACTGCCTTGCGCAGCATTGCTTCTGCATCAGCAGGCAAGTTCATTTCATGAAGTGTTCTTCCCAGCCAATAATAATGATCTGCGGCTTTTGGATTTATCTTTATGGCCTTTGAAGCCGCTGACCTAGCAGCCAGATACTCGGTTCTTTTGAAATAGCCCTTTGCAAGCTTGCCATATACTTCATCGTTATCGGGTTTCAGCAGGACGGCTTCATGCAGGATACTGATGGCGTCGTCCATTTCTCCCAGTGAGATCGCGGCTTCAGCCAGATTCAGATAGGCATCAAAAAACCGGGGGTATTTCTTGATGGTCTCATGCAAGATTGCAACGCCTTCCTCATGACGCGCCTGTTTGCAGAGTGCTGCACCGAGATTGTTTTTTATGTCGGGTGCATCGGGGAGCAGCCTCAGGGCCAGCTGATAGGCTTTGATCGCCTCATCATTCTTCCCCAGGCTCATGTACACATTACCCATGTTGTTATAAGCATGGGCGTATTTAGGGTCCAGTCTGATCGCCTCTTCAAGTACCTCCATGGCTTCCCGTGCCTTGCCCTGGTGATGGAGGGTATTTCCTATGTTGCTGAGTAGCATTGTATTGTTAGGGGATTTTTGTAGCCCATACCGGTATGATTTTTCCGCCTCTTTCCATTTATTCTGTATCGTGAGCAAGTTCCCCAGGTTGTTATGTGCTTCACTGAAGTCAGGCTTGATGGAGATTGCCCTCCGCAAAGCTGATTCGGCAAGATTAAGGTTGCCTTGCTTCTGGTGCGTGATGCCTTCGTTATAGAAGCTGATGGCTTCTTCCCGGACACTGGGTGGTGCAGGCGATATCCTGCTTTTCCGCTGTTGCCGTGCCTGCCGTCTTCGTTCTGCACGGTTCATAAGGCGTACTTCCCGTGGTTACTCTTCTGCATGGTCGTCCAGAATCCTGTACGAGGGTTCAAGGTATTCGCGGTAGTTTTTCCAGTTGCCGAGTATAGGCTGAATTAACACTGTTTTCTCCGCTACTCGTACCTGCCGTGCGTTTACCGCCAATGTTTTTCACCCTGATCCATCCCGGAAGGTAGAAAGTAACCGGCCATGAGTGGCCCCTGGAGTGACCGTTTACAGTACATATCGGAAGTTTAAGGAAATTTTCTGAATGTCCGCTTCCAGAGAGGGGACTCTTGCCCTTTAGTTCCCGCTTATATTAGCCCCGACTAAACGACCGGGATCAGGCTGCGGGAACCTGCCGTTCTCAATGCGCCTGGCTACTTCCTGTTTTGCCGCATAACTCGACATTCACATCGTTGAATCTGTACTTAAAACGGTCAAAACCAGCGCTTACCTGCGCGCACAAAAAACCCCGCTAATGCGGGGTTCCTTGTCGTCAACTAGCGGCCAAAGTCGTCCTTCGCGGTAAGCTACCTATGGGCCTGCGCCGCGCCTCCGACAATCACTTCTTCAACTGGAATTTAAAGTCCGTACCCTGTTCCTTGTTAAAGTCCGTGTATATTTTGTCCGTGACCGCATCAAGCTCTTCCGGCCATCCTGCAAGCACCTTGTCCGGATGACGAACGTGGCCACGGTTACCCGGATGCGCCCCCAGGCAACTATGGCAGTGCCCCCGGTTATGGTGGTGCTCCTGCCTATGGCGGCGCCCCTGGTTACGGTGGTGCTCCTGCCTATGGCGGCGCTCCTGGTTACGGTGGTGCCCCTGCCTATGGCGGCGCTCCTGGTTACGGTGGTGCCCCTGCCTATGGTGGTGCACCCGGCTATGGCGCATCCCCAGGCTATGGCGGCACTCCTGCATACAGCGCCCCAGGAACCGAATCCAAAGAAGCAGAAATCATGCGCTTGAAAGAACGCATCAGACAACTCGAAGGTGGCGCGAGGTAGGTTTATACCGGGTTAACAGCGGCCCCTTCGGGGGGCCGTTTTACATTGTTTTGAAGGTCCGTAGATGGCCCGGACTACTGGCACTTTCTGCAGCAATAATCAGGTATGAAAAAGGCCGACCCCGCCAGGGGCCGACCTTCGGACAAAAACCAGAATTGTTTGTTTTACGCTGCCAGCGTCAGCCCACCGGGCACGCGTGTCGACACATCGTCGCGATTATTGACACGGCCCGAATCGGTCAATGCATTCAGGAAATCATGGTGAGAGATGCGAGTTAGTCCCGCGGCCGGATTGAGTCCTGATTTACCGACCCGCCAAAGGCATTCTGTATGGCCTTGACATTCTCATCCTGTAAAATAGATTCCTCTGCCTGCTGCTGCCGCTCATGCTGCTCCCGGGTCCGCTGCCCTGCAGGCGTCTCGCTCTCCAGCTTGCCTTCTTTGGTAATCCTGACAGTCACTTTCCGCTGGTAATATTCACACAACGCGGCTTCCAGCTGCTCCTCTCGCGCCTTGCCCAGCAAATGCGTGTGCGCCGGATCCAGCGACAGCTGAACAATGTCATCATCCACCCCGTGAAAGGCACAATTCAATGACATTTCGCGCGCCATGCCCTTCAGTGACAGTGTCTCGATAATACCGGCCCATTCACCGGTACTCGTTCCGCTACCGGCACCGCCCGCCTTGTCTGCAGGTGCTGGCGTGCCCACGGCCGGCCTTGCCGATGGTTTTAGTACCACGGGCTCCCCGGCGGACTGTTGCGGTGCTTGCGACCGCGCACGCCCCGGGACAGCATCCGGCACCCATGCGGCCGGACGAAACGCCAGCATTCGCAACATCACCATCTCGAAACCGCCACGCGGCTCCGGCGAAAGCGGCAAGTCACGGCGGCCAATCAAGCCAATCTGGTAGTACAGCTGTACATCTTCAGTCGACAATTTTCCCGCCAGTGCCAGCACGGCATCACGGTCACCAAAGCTGTCATCAATAGCGTCCGGCAGGGTCTGGGCAATGGCGATGCGCTGCAAGGCCGAAACAACATCTGCCAGCAGCGAGCTGTAATCAGGGGCAAAGGCATCGGCCTTGCCAATCTCTTCCAGCACCAATGCGGCATCATCCTGTGACAGGGCATCCAGCAGTCGATAAATCACATCCCGGTCGATGGTACCCAGCATGGTACAAACTTCGTCTTCCCTGAGGCCCCCGTCGCCATAGGCAATCGCCTGGTCGAGCAGGCTCAGGGCATCCCGCATACTGCCGTTGGCCGCAAATGCCAGCTGGCGGACAGCCCCCTCTTCCGAACTCACCTGCTCCTGTTCCAGGATGGTATCGATCTGACCGGTAATTTGCGGCAGGGTCAGGCTTTTCAGATTGAACTGCAGGCAGCGCGACAGAATCGTCACCGGCAGGCGCTGCGGGTCGGTCGTCGCCAGCAGGAACTTCACATGGGGCGGCGGCTCTTCCAGCGTTTTCAACAGGGCATTGAAACTGTGCCCCGAGAGCATGTGCACCTCGTCGATCAGGTATACCTTGTAACGCCCGCGCGTCGGTGCATATTGCACGTTCTCCAGCAACTCACGGGTATCTTCAACCTTGGTGCGTGAAGCGGCATCCACCTCTATCAGGTCAATGAACCGGCCTTCATTGATTTCCTCGCAGGCACTGCACTTGCCGCAGGGGCTGGAACTGACCCCTTCTTCACAGTTCAGGGCCTTGGCAAAGATCCGTGCAATGGTGGTCTTGCCAACACCCCGGGTCCCGGTAAACAGGTAGGCGTGATGCAGCCGGTCGTTATCAAGCGCATTGACCAGGGCGCGCTGCACATGATCCTGTCCGACCAGCTCGGTAAAATTCCGGGGACGCCATTTGCGCGCAAGAACCTGATAACTCATTGATTAGATTACCCTGTTAGATGATCACTATGATTGAAATCAGGGTTAAAAATGGAGGTGACCTGCACCAGCCACACCCCGGCGCCCGAATCCACTGCTGCCGCTGCTCCCTTCCGGGCCTGACGGGGTTCACAGCTTATCGTCGCGGGGGGACCGACACAAGCCACCATAAACTTTTAGGCCGCCCATTATAGAGTGAGTCGCACGCTTTTTTAAACTCAATTATGCATCGCAGGGCCAGACTTTAATTCCCGAACAAATAATGATGTTATCCCCGCCCGGCTTGTTACAATCGGGCAAAATGCCCTGGCTCCGAGCCACGACCAGTAACCAGAAGCAGGGGGACACCATGGAAACATCCAAAGACGCCTACTGGAAGGCCAACATCCGACTGGTCATCGGCTGCCTGATAGTCTGGTTCACCGTATCGTTTGGCTGCGGCATCCTGCTGGTGAACTTTTTCAACCAATTCCAGGTCGGCGGTTACAAGCTTGGCTTCTGGTTCGCACAGCAGGGCTCCATTTTTACGTTTCTGGTGCTGATCTTCTTTTACGCCATCCGTATGAATACGCTTGACCGTAAATACGGCGTCCGCGAAGACTGAACCGGGAGCACTCATGGACCTGCAAACACTCACCTACATCACCATTGGCCTGAGCTTCGTCCTGTACATTGGCATTGCCATCTGGTCACGCGCCTCCAGCACCGGCGATTTCTATGTCGCCGGCAAACATGTCCATCCGGTGGCCAACGGCATGGCCACGGCGGCCGACTGGATGTCGGCCGCCTCGTTTATTTCCATGGCCGGCCTGATCAGCTTCCTCGGCTACGAAGGTGGCATGTACCTGATGGGCTGGACCGGCGGTTACGTACTGCTGGCCATGCTGCTGGCCCCCTACCTGCGCAAGTTTGGCAAGTTCACCGTCCCGGAGTTCATCGGTGACCGTTACTACTCGCAGCTGGCACGGGTGGTGGCCGTTATTTGCCTGATCTTCATTTCGTTTACCTACGTGGCCGGGCAGATGCGCGGTGTCGGTATCGTGTTTTCCCGCTTCATGGAGGTCCCGGTCGAGACCGGCCTGTTTATCGGCATGGGCATCGTGTTCATCTACGCGGTACTCGGCGGCATGAAGGGCATCACCTACACACAGGTTGCACAATACTGCGTATTGATCTTTGCCTATACCGTACCGGCCGTGTTTATCGCCATCAATGCCACGGACAATCCACTGCCGCAGCTGGCACTGGGCAGCGAACTGTCTGATGGTTCCGGCTACCTGCTCGACAAGCTGGACAAGACGCTGATGGACCTCGGCTTTGGCGACTACACCTCCCCCTTTAACGACAAGTCCATGATCGATGTCTGTGCCATCACCCTCGCGCTCATGGTCGGGACCGCCGGCCTGCCACACGTGATCGTGCGCTTCTTTACCGTGCCCCGGGTCCGTGATGCACGCATCTCGGCCGGCTGGGCACTGCTGTTTATAACCATCCTGTACACCACGGCACCCGCCGTGGGCGCCCTGTCCCGCATGAACCTGATTACCACCGTCAACGGTGTCGATGGTAGCGGCACCAGCTATGCTGCAATCCCGGCCTGGTTCAAGACCTGGGAAAATTCCGGGCTGCTCGCCTGGTACGACCATAACGGGGACAGCAAGGTCCAGTATGCCGCCGGTAACGCCTTTGCCGGCAATGGCAAACCGGTATTTGAGGGCGAGCAGCGCGGCCCGCACAGGGAACGCGTAACCAGCAATCCCGGCGAGGGAAAGCGCGTCGGTGATGCCCCGTTTGCCAACGAAGTCTACGTCGATCGCGACATCATGGTGCTGGCCAACCCGGAGATTGCCGGACTGCCGGACTGGGTGATCGCCCTGATTGCCGCCGGTGGTATTGCCGCGGCGCTGTCCACTGCGGCCGGCCTGTTACTGGTGATTTCTTCCAGCGTGTCGCACGACCTGCTCAAGGGAACCTTTGCGAAAAACATCAGTGACCGCACGGAACTCATGGCCGGGCGAATTGCCGCCGGTGTTGCCATCTCGATTGCCGGCTACCTGGGCCTGCACCCGCCCGCGTTCGTGGCCCAGGTTGTCGCCTTCGCCTTCGGACTCGCCGCCTCCTCGCTGTTCCCGGTCATCCTGATGGGCATCTTCAACAAGCGCATGAACAAGTGGGGTGCGATCTCGGGCATGTTGACCGGGCTGACGTTTACACTCGGTTACATCATCTACTTCAAGGGCGTGTTTATCGAACCGTTTGCCGCCAACATCCCCGAGAACTGGATTCTGGGCATTTCCCCGGAAGGAGCCGGCGTCATCGGCATGGCACTGAACTTTACCGTGGCGACCATCGTCGCGCGTAACACCGCCCCGCCACCGCCACACATCCAGCAATTGGTGGACGATATCCGTGTACCGGGTTCAAGCTGATTAAGACAAATATTTTTGCCCCGGGAAAAACAAGGTTCCTGCATCCAGCATTGGAATTTGTATAATGGCCTTAAGAATATTCGGAGAATATATATTGTAGCTTTAAAAGGCAGCACAGGCGTGGCCAGCATGCTGTTAGGAGCGATCGCTGTGGCGACAGCAGCCGTCACTGCTTCGGCTGCGGAAAGCCATCGCACGAACACGCTCACCCCAACCCCGTTGAACTGGCATAACCTGGAGTTACAGGACGCTGGAGTGCTCGGATCGGTTACCACCCGCATCGACCAGAGAAAACCAACTGTAACAGAGGTGCAATCCATCCTGGTTGACGGGCCGAAGCAGATATCGCAGCGGGTTGCGGCTCCCCGAATACAGGAACTGGTGGTAAGCAACACCATTCAGCTGTTACTGGGCGCCAAAATCGAGACTCAGACGCGTCTCTGGTTCAACGCGGATGATGGACTGCCACTGCAACTAATCCGGATGCGTCAGGGGAGCAAGCCCTCCCGAAAACTCTATCGCTTTGGCAGCAACCGGGTATACCGGCTGCGAAGCAATCCGGCTAACAAAGCGGAGACCGGCCAGCCTCCCGAACACTGGAGCCAGACCAGTGAATCCTTCTATCCGTTACCAGATCCGGACAGGGAGTGCCCGGCCATCCTGGAATCATCGCAACTCCTCACCCTGTTATCCAACCCGGACCAGGTGCTCAGCGAGCAACCGGTGGCGCTGTGCATGTTCGACCGCAAGCATGTGTACCGGGTAGGACTCCAGAGCCTGGGGCGGGAGCAGCTCGATGTCGATTACCTGCAGGTCTCTGCCGGTCAGGAAACCAGGATCAGGCGCACGCTGGAGACCCTCCACGTAGCACTCACCAGCCGTCCGCTCAAGGGCGTCCAGGGAGACGTGGAACCGTTTTCACTTCTGGGGCTGAAAGACGAGATTCATTTGCTGCTTTCCGAATCCGGGCGGATTCCACTGCGCATCCGCGGTCAGGTGACCGGATTCGGGGTGATTGACCTTGAGCTCAAGAAACTGACCAGATAGATCGGCCTGTACTTCTTGTCAGTGGCATCTTCACCCACGACCTCGGCAGCCCGGACAATGAGTGAGCAGCCATGTTCAAGCAACTCTCGTCAGATGTAAACTTGCTTTGAGCCATGACGCGTCTCAGGAGGGCACTGTGTGCGGCCCCTGGCAGGTGGGATGGGGTTGAACAGAAATCCGGAGGGGACAGGAAGAAGCAGCGGCAGGGATTAGTCCGCAATATCCTTTACCAGCAGTGCACACCCGTCCTGCAACCGGTAGGCCCGGTCGGCGGCATCCAGCAGCGCGGGTTGGTGCGAGATAGCCAGGATCGTCTGCTCACCCCGCAACTTGCGCAGGGTCTCGCAAATCGCCGCCTCACTCTGCGGATCAAGAGCCGTGGTCGCCTCATCCAGTATCAGCAGCCGGGGATGGTGGACAAGGGCACGTGCTATCATGATCCGCTGCCGCTGGCCGCCGGACAGCTTGCCCCCTCTTTCACCCACAAAGCTGTGGATTCCCTCTGCCAGCTGCTCCACGAATGTCCAGGCACCCGCCTGCTGGAGGGCTACAATAACATCGGCTTCATTGATGTCGGGATCCCCCAGTGCCACATTGTTGAATACCGAATCATGCAGCAGGACAGTTTCCTGCGGGACATAACCGATGGTGCGCCGCCAGCCGTGCATATCGAGTTCCTGCAGCGGCACAGCATCGACCAGCAGCGCACCGCTGTCCGGCTGCAGTAATCCGATTATCAGGTCCAGGATGGTGGTCTTGCCCGACCCTGAGGGTCCAATAATGGCGGTAAACGAGCCGGCAGGGATGGCGAGATTTATCTGTTCCAGTATCTTCTTGTCCTGATAAGAGAAACAGACATCCCGCAACTCGATACCCTGCTCGAGGGTCGACGCGCGAACGCCCCCCGGATGTTCGCGTGCCTGTTCGGCCTTTTTAATGACGTCCTGGATCGACCAGTAGGCAGACTCACAGGTCACCATTTTCTGGTAACTGCGCTGTACCCGGCCGGTCTTCTTCAATATTCTGAACAGCAGAAAACCCAGCACCATCACCGTCGCTAGCGGCAATTCCCATTTCACCAGCGAAATGTAAATACCGACCACCAGCACTAACGCAAACAACACCTCCTGTGCTGCCGTCAGAACCTCGGCACTCACCACCTCCCGACGCAGGGCGCGGTTTATATTTTTCGTTTCTGACACCAGCACAGTATCCACCAGGCCTTCCCGTCCCATCGACTTGAGCGGCTTAACCGACAGTAGGGTGTCTGCCAGACGGCCGACCATCAAACGGGTGAACTTTGTCTGGCGCTTGCCTGCACGGCGCGCCATTTTGACCAGTCGACCCAGTACCAGATAGATCAGCAGCCCCGTCAGAAAGGCAAACAGGGCGGCCTGCCACATCACCATTGCAGCAATGATGACGTAAACCAGGGCCTGTATGACATGGGAGATCAGGGTAGCGCCAAACAGATAGGCATTGGCCGCCCTGACCACCTCAATCGACATGGAGTTGGTCAACTGCCCAACCGGCTGATACAAAAAATATTCCCAACGCGAAGCCAGCATCGCCCGCAGCATCGACAGACGCAGATCAGTGGCGACATGGGCAACAATGTAGCCAACCCTTGTCTTGGCAAGCAACACCAGGCCACCCTTGATGATCGC
>DMKK01000207.1 GCA_003454335.1 Gammaproteobacteria bacterium
TTGTTCGATTCCCTTTTGAATGCCTTGTGCGATGAGTTTTGTCTGTTCCTTTGTTTGCCCGGGACGTTGTGTGCCGCGGGCAATACGCATGGCTTCATCCTGGCTTGCTTCTGATGGCGGGTGTTTTTTAGTGTATCTGGCCATGGGGTTTCCTTGTGCCGTTCACAGAAAGTGATTCGGTCGCTGGTGCCAGCGGCTTGCGCGGCGCCAGGCGCGCGGGACCGGGTTTGATTTTTGCACCGTCGTTTTGTATCACAGCAACCGACAGCGGTGAATTTACCACCGGCCACTGGCCTTTGAGCACATTGTCCGGTGCCGTGCCGGTAAAGGCGAGGTAGCTGTAGCGTCCATAGTGCGGCAGCTTACGTCCCAGGCCGGGCAGGGCAGCCGGTGAACCGGCCACCAGCCAGCCGAGCGCCTGGTCCGGTTCCTGTGGATGCCGACCCAGTACAACCAGGGAATGTGTTTCGGGTTTGATAGTGGTCTGTTCGATGCGTATGGTATTTCCCGCGTCTTCGAAATCATACGCTTGCAAAGCCAGCTTTAATTGCGGCCGGAAACGGTTATTCCAGCCGAACAGCCACACGCTGCGGTCATCGGGGATGCGTTCCAGTGCATCATCAAATACAACATCAACCTGCTCGGGTTTTTCTTGCTGCCACGATTCGGCCAGGGCCTGGTAGGCACCTTGAAAATCCGTAGAAGCCTGTGCCGGCAGTATGATCAGCACCTGCTGCGCCCCCATCGCCTGGCTGACTGCCGGTGGAATTTCGTTGCGATGCAGGCGGCGGAATATGTCGAATTCGGGGTCAACGTCGAGTTGCAGCGGGCGTGCCGGCAGGTCGATATTCAGTGTCTCGTGGCGTTTTGTGAGGTGGATGTCGGTCTGATAAGCCTTGCTCATGCCATCGAGGTGCACGGCTACAGGGACTTGTAGAACATAGGGCGCGGCTGGCTGGGTTTGTTCGATGTCGGCTGACAGACGATAACCATCACCCCGTACTGTTGCTGTAGCCTGGTTTACCCGCAACTGTGGTGCACCCGGGCGTTCGACCCATTGCGAGAAGAACTGGTTAAGCGGCTGTTGGGCGGTAGCGCTGTAGCTCGCTTGTAGCGCAGCGAAGTCCGCGACCCTGAACTGGTATTGATCATAGAAAGACTGCAAACCGGCTGTAAAGGTTGCGTCTCCCAGCTGCCTGCGCAGCATATGAAACAGCATGAGCGTCTTTCCGTAACCGACGGCCTCGGTGCGTGCACCGTGGCGGCTGCGAAATTCTGTTAAGGGGAAATCATCCTGCTGGCTGACATAGTCCGTATATTTCTGCAGTGTGGTTCGCCGGTAATCGCTGCCGCGATTGCGTTGCTCCATGATCAGATGGTCAGCCAGATAGCTGGTCAGGCCCTCTGCCCAGTTGCCGCTTTGGTAGTCAATATAAACGCTGTTTCCCCACCAGTTATGCAGAATTTCGTGCGGATAGGAGGAATGCAGAATAAAGGGGAAACGCAGCACTCTGGATCCCAGCAGGGTAAAGGAGGGCATGCCATAGCCGGTTTCCCAGAAATTTTCGACCAGGGCAAATTTCCTGAAGGGGTAGGGGCCGATCAGGGCGTCGTAGAGTTCAATGTACTGGTGGGTAGTATCAAGATATTTCTGTGCCAGTGCCGGGTCAGGCTGGCGCAGCAATACCATGGCTTGCACATTATTTTCTGTTGTTTCGTACTCGGTGTAGGGTCCGGCAATCAGATATATTTCCTGTTGCGGGGTGGTGCTGCGCCAGTGTTCACTGGCCGAGGTATCCGTGGCCACATGACTCAGGCGTTCGCCCTGGCTCATGCCTCTCCAGTCAGCCGGTAACTGTAAATCGATAGTGAACGTGACCATCCCGGTATCGATATGCGGGTACCAGAAACTGGTGCTGGCGAGAAAGACACCCTGCGGTGATATGATGCCCGGCGTTTGCTGGAAACTGCGTGCGTAGTCTTCTCCCCGTTGCTGCAAGGCATGCCGGATGTTGCCCTGGTAGCGCAAGGTGAAACTGTTTGCGCCGGCAGCAAGCGTGACTCGATAGCGTTTGGGAGTTATGCCCGGGTTATTGGTTGAATTTTTCAGTACGGGCATGCTGCTCAAGTGTGCACCCGGGCTTACTAGTTCAGGCAGTAATTCAGGATGCAGGGAAAATACCAGTGAATCGATATTGCTACCCGTCAAGGTGATGGTGTCCTGTATTTCGATGCCGTGAGTATCCGGATGGAGTGCCACGGTGAGATCGTGGTGTAGTGGAGCGGCGGCCGTGCAGGGAACCCATACCAGACATAGCAGCAGGACAACATATCCTGGCAATCCTTGCATGTTATTCAAGAGTTATTTCGAAGGTCATGGTTTTTCCGGCAGTAAACCAGTGCTTGCGGAGCATGTCGATACTGATAGTGTCACCCGGCAGCTTGTCCCATAAGGCAAGGCGTAAATCGGCCTGGTTGTTGATGGTCTCGTCGTCTATTGACAGTATCCGGTCACCGGCTTTTATGCCGGCTGTGGCGCAGGGACTGTCATCAATGCATGCCTCCACTTTGAGTGCACCATCCTCTTCTTCCAGTAATGCACCTATTTTTCCGGCTGGCGGCAGCGGTTGCTCTGCGGGCAACAGCAGATAATCGGCAAGGCCAGGTTCGATGCTGCCTTCCCAGCTGTTGAGGACAATGGCGGTATCCGCTTCCACTCGCCGCAGCAGGCGCCTGGGTATCGCGCTGCCGTAGGCGAGATGCCCGCTGCCTGCCACGATGACCATATGATGATCGGGGTTTGCCTGCAGAAAACCGGCGGCACGCTCGGCCATGCCTTCGTCCCATAATAGCTGGACCTCGAGGAAGTGCTCAAACGGCTGTCCGCTGCCTCTGGGATGGTACTCGAAAACCTCCTTGATACGTTCTGCGTATGCAGCATCTGAACGATCGATTTCGTCGGGGAGGCGTGCGCGTTCTGCTGCGGTCAGTCCTTCCAGTCCGATACGACCGACTTTTCTGGTCAACTCGACCGGCAGATTTAACGCGATCACCGGCAGCTGGTGCTCACGGGCGTAGTGCAGGATGGGGGCGTACAGACGGTAATCCATCCGCCAGCGCTGGTAGTATTCCGTTGCGCGCAGCATCTCCTGTTCACTGATTGCGCCCGTTACATAGTCGTTCAGGTAAGGCTGGAAAGGCTGTTGAAAGGTTTCCATGCCGATGGCCAGTTGCGGGTGTAGCTGGTGCAGGCCGCGTATGATCTCCAGCTGGATCAGATGGTGATCATAGCGATTATGTGTTTCACCGACGAAAACCACGCGTTTCCCGGCAAGCGCGGGGATGAGTTTCTCTACCGTTGTGTAGGCATTCAGATCAAGGACAGGCGTTTCCCCGACGGCTGCTTCAGTCTGCTTCGGTGCTGCGCCGTGCATGGCAGGTACTGCTTCGCGTGGCGAGGATTCAACGATGCTGCAACCTCCCGTTACCATAAGTACCAGGAACAGGCTGAGGCAGTGTGTGTGCTGACTGACTACCACATCAAGTCGTCGGGTACCTGAAAATCGGCGTAGGGGTCATCCTCGTCAGGTGTCTCGGTGGACTGGTTGCTGAGGATCTGTGTGGACTCGTCACGTTGCTGAATCTTGTCGGCAACCAGTGTGGGGATCAGCTCGTACTGCTCATCCAGCTTGATGATGCAGAGGCGGCCATTACTCAGCTGTTTTAGTTGTGTCGCGGTGACGGGAATGCGCTTGACCAGCGAACCGTCGGTAAAGCTATAGGTGATGTCACCGTCATCCCGGGGTTGGCGGTTCATTTCGACAAGCTGGCGTACCTGCGCACCAATTGCCTTGCGTTCGGCCTCTGCCTTGCGTTGCTGGTTGAGCTGACGGTCACGCTCAACCTTCTCGGTTTGTGCCTGCTGCGCTGCCAGCTTTGCCTTATTGGTCGTCTCTATCTTGTTCTTCTGCTTCTGTTTGGTCTGCTTGTGCCGGGTCTTGTTATTCTTGTTCGCCTGCTTCTCATCGATAAGGCCGGCCTTGAGCAATTGGTCCTGCAATGACATGGATATTTCCTGCGGTGTAATGGTTTGTGGTGATGACGATCGGGAAAGGGATGATTTTAGCAACTACAGCGCGGGAGCCCAAGCAGTTCCGGAAGGCAATAACAATAGTCCAGTCCCGGGCATCAGCATCATACGCCCGCGTTACTGTTGAGAGAGTGGCTGGTTTGCCCGCAAACAAGAGCGGTATTTCTTTGGAAAACAGCGGACGCAGTCTACATATATGTGACTATATTGTTCGCGGCTTTACTCAGGAGCCTGTCAACATCCTTCTCAGCTTCAAGCCAGTCGAGTAGCGCGTGCCCGGACTGGAATCCGCGTTTTTCGGCCTGATAATATGCAGCTTCCGCAATCATTCTATGGCGTTCAGTAGCGAATGCCGCTGACGAAACACTGGATCGTTGCTTGTTAGCCTTGCGTTCAATTCTGTACCCGGTCGTATTTGACTTCCCGACGGTCGGTTTGGTGGTCTTTCTGGATTTGGCGGCCTTTCTGAGTGTGAGTATTGCTGTTTTCAGCATGGATTACTCCTGCCCGATTGCAGCTGCCTCATAAGCATGAGTGTAAAACGCATAAAGATAAATTTACCCGAATATCAGAGTGTTATAGAGATAAATTGCTGGTGGTGTCAGTCCTGCAACCAGAATCAACACGCCACAGGCATAGGCGAGAACTGTCTGGGCCATGTTCAATTCCTGTAGGGGATGAAATAATCAACGTGCATGGTAGTTAACCTATCAAAAGGGCGACAGGGGGAAAATACGGGTGACTACTTATTTACAACCTTATGAAACACTAATGTTTGAATTGGCTGGCCAGTGCCGCGGGTGAAATTCTGGCTCAGTCCCGCAGGAGTCTCGTTCCCGGCGCCTGTCAGTCCAGTTGGTAGAGTCCGCTGGCAATTGCCAGTTCAATCAGCCGGGTCAGCGACTGGGTACCGGTTTTCTCCATGACCCGACTGCGATGAATTTCCACAGTCCGGTGGCTGAGATTCAATTCTGCGGCAATCTCCTTGTTCACCTTGCCAGTCACGACCAGTAGCATGACCTGTTGTTCCCTTGGTGTGAGTGTTGTCAGCCGCGCCCGGGCATGTTCTCGTTTTGCCACTGTTTCACGATTTATCCGGTCAAGCTGAATGGCCTCCCCGATTCTTTCCAGCAGTGCGCTTTCATCGAAAGGCTTTTCCATGAAGTCCACCGCACCTGTACGGAACGCCCTGGCGGACATGGGGACATTGCCGTGGCCGGTCAGAAAGATAATGGGCAGGGTAATTCCCTTTGCTGTCAGGACATCCTGCAGTTCCATGCCGCTCATGTCCGGCATGCGAATATCCAGTACCAGGCAGCCTGCCTGATTTTGCGTATAAGTATTCAGGAAGGCCGTGGCGTTTTCGAAGGATGCTGTCTTGAATGCGGCAGATTCCAGCAGCAGTTCGAGTGCATCACGGACGGCGTGATCATCATCAACCAGAAAGACGGTAGGTTCAGTATCGGTCACGTTTTTATGTCCCGGTTAATGGCAGGGTGAAGTAAAAGCTTGTGCCTGATCCGGGGTGCGATTCTACCCTGAGTTGTCCGCCGTGGGCTTCTATAATTGAGCGGCTGATTGCCAGGCCAAGTCCCATGCCGTCTGTCCGGGTGGAATAAAAGGCATCAAAAATCCTGTTGACCATGGAAGAGTCAAGTCCGGGGCCGTTATCATGGACAACAACCTCGATATAGTCATCTGCACGGCGGCTGGAAATTGTTAATGTCGGAGTCCTGGTGTTTGCAGTGACTATGGCCTCGATTGCATTCTGCACCAGGTTGATCACGACTTGTTCGATCTGGATTTTGTCGGCGGTGATCAGCGGCAGCTTGCTTGTCAGTTCCAGATGTCTGGAGATGCCCTGTTTTTCCAGTTCGGGTTCGACAAGGTCGGTAGCATCCAGTATGACCGTGTTGATGTCCACGGCCGTACGCCTGGCCTTGCCCTTGCTGCCGAACCGGCGCATACGGTGGACAATCTTGCCTGCGCGTTGTGCCTGTAGCGAGGCCTGCTGCAGTGCGTGCACAAGCTTTTCGGGCGTTTCTGCTGATGCATCAATGATCCTGAGACCGGCCTGACAATAGGTAGAGATGGCAGACAAGGGCTGATTAAGTTCGTGGGCAAGTCCGGATGCCATTTCGCCCATAATATTAAGCCGGTCAACGTGTGCCAACTCGCTCTGATGTTTGAGGGCCTGTGTTTCGGCCTCGACCCGGTGCTGCTCCTTGCGTCTTAACTGGTGCAGCATCAGGAATCCGATGCTGGCAAATCCGATGAAAACAAGAGCCGCGTAGGTCCAGTTGCGGGCAGCTTCATCATGGAACAGATTTGACTCCGGCAGATCGACAAGATCCCAGCGTGTACCGGTAATTTGCAGTGTATGGCTGAGGCGCGCAAGTTCATCGGCGTCCAGAAAGAATTCCCGCTGCAGGAGGTTGCGTGAGCCCGCGGCTGTAATTTCGATCAGCCCCGGTTTGTCTTTGCGCAGTAACAGCAGTTCGTGTCCCGGTAATTGCATCCGTTGCAGGGTCCGCGCCAGCAAGTCAGGATGAAAACTCAGAAAAAAAACGCCTTGCAGTTCCCCCGTATTGCCCCAGGGCACCATGATGTCAAAGTGATAGGCCAGCGGGTTAGGATGGATGTATCCCTGTTGCCGGTAGTCCTCGCCGATAAACGTATGAATGTCCTGCTGACAGACTTCACCAACGTTTTCATCAAAATACGGTGCCAGAACATTACCGGCCGCATCTGTAAGCGTGAGGGCAAAGTATTCCGGAAAATATTTCAGGGTTGCCTGCTCAAGTTGTCCCCACAAGGCATCATCATCCAGGTCGGCAGCAATGGCCTCAAACAGGTACAGCTGCTCATCGGCAAACAGCCGCATCGATCGTTGCAGTTCGCTGAACAGGGTTTCCAGATCTTCGGCAGCGCCCGTTACCGAGGTCATGGCCAATTGCAAATGGTGTTGCCGGAATCTGTCCGTCTGCTGCCATGCCTGCCAGGACAGTATCGCGCACACCATCAACAGAATGGTTATGACATGGGCCAGATGAATATGGCTGGGCAGGCGGTCAAACAGATTCCGGGGCATGGTGTATGGGCGAGTGAAGGACAACAGGGGGCGTATGATAGTGAGAATGGCGGTAAAATGTCACTCTACGTCTGCTTTTGCAGAGTTACAGGGGCGGGGCGGAAAAAGGGACAATGAATCCCTGATAATCAACCAGTTGGGCATGAGATTCTGGTGTTTCTTCTCAATACAAGGCGGCCCGTTGGCGCTTGTTCAAAGGAACCGGCGCCTTGTTAAGGAATCATCTCTATCTTGTCGCAGTTTTATGTATAATGACGCGCTTCAATTAGCGCCCGTAGCTCAGCTGGAT
>DMKK01000183.1:0-1007 GCA_003454335.1 Gammaproteobacteria bacterium
ACCCACCGTGTTGTTGTAATAGCGGTTGCCCTCGACCACAATGCGCCGCGAGTTCATGAAATGCAGGGAATTACGGCTATCCGATGCGGTATTGCGGGCAATGGTATTGTCTGCCGAATACCACACCACGGTATCCCGGACATTGTTGATCTCGTTGTCGGTAATCTTGTTGTGGAAGCTGTACCACAGACGGATAGCATCGCCACGCATTCCCAGCTCAAACGGCTTGGAGCTGATGCGGTTGCGCCGCACCACGTTGTGGTCAGACTGCTGCAGATCGACACCGAACAGGCAATTATCGATGAGGTTGTCCTTGACAACATTGAAGCGCCCGCGCACCTGCACACCGGAATCAAGGTCATTGTGGGATTCGCCGGAGTTGGTGAGGTGCAGATTGCGCACCGTGGCACCGTCGGTTTTCAGGATAATGACGCTGCCCTTGCCACCATTGTCGATAGTGACCTGGTGCTGCCCGTCCAGGTTGATCGGGCGTTCGATCACCACCGGCCCGGCATAGATCCCCGGCGGCGGGATCAGCGTTTCACCTTCCGGTGTTGCGTCGATCAGTGGCTGTAACGGCGGATAAGCCTCCGCCAGCACGCTCAATGGCGACAGGCAGCAGCAGACCAGCAATAGTCGTTCAGGCCACCCGCGCATTTAGTACACCTTGAAGGAGTACCAACATCAGCCGTTTCCTGCCAGTTGCTTGCGCCGGATCAGGGCTGCAAGTCCTGTCAGTAATGATGCCAGCAGCATCAGGCCAAAACCGATGGACGGATAAGAGTGGGTGGTGAACTGCGCCACCTTGCCGTCCCCGAAGACAGTCGGCATAAACGGCTTCACGGTAAAGGCCCCCATGGCATTCAGGCGATGTCCGTACCACCACAGCCAGGCCGAGTAATCGATCAGAAACAGCAGCGGCAACAGCACCACAGGCAATACCAGCAACCAGTACAACAAACCGCCGGTCTTGCGGCTACCGAACAACAGCAACAGCATTGCGGCAA
>DMKK01000183.1:1039-4954 GCA_003454335.1 Gammaproteobacteria bacterium
GGATTGATTTCTTCCGGGACATTGAAATAACGGCCCAGGGTCTTTTCATAATGCCAGGCCAGCATTTGTGCACCGCTGCCATCCCAGTCACTGCGCTGTTCTGCTGGTTTACGCTGCTGGTCTCTCTCGAAGGTCACGCGCAAGTGTTCGATGTTGCCTGCCTTGTCACGCTCCTCCGCCGGTTCCTGCGCAGCCGTCTCGTCCTCCCCCATGGAGGCCTTCAGACGGGCAATCAAGGCGGCACCCGGTGACAGATCTTCCTCTTCCTTTGAGGTATCCTGGTCGATCGCAGCAACCAGTGCAGCAACGAAACCCTTGTTCTGGTACTGCAGACCATCATCGCCATAATAAGTAAGGTACATCCACCCGGCAATGAAGGCAAAACCTGCACCCAGCACACCCATGCGCACTGCCGGCCGGTTCATCGTAAACCCCAGCAACATGACGGCGAGCATGGAGATCAGAAAGGGCGAGAAGGCACGTTCGATGACACCGCCAGCCGCAATCGGATACATGCCCACATAGTGGTTGATGGTATCCATTTCGTGCACGCAGTCGAGGGCCTCATCCTCCAGGATCTCGTCCTTCTCAACCTTCTTGCAACCATTGAAGACACCGTTCATATGGAAGTGGATGCGCACGCCGTCAGGAAAGGCCTCCTCCGGGTAATTGGGGGCCGTCAGCGACACCCACCATACCGGTGAGTAATACAGCACCAGCAGCACGCCGATGGCTGCCAGCACCAGCAGGTTGGCAATGACTGAACGTTTGCTATCCATAATGCGTACCGTGGACGAAGAAAATAAAATGCCGCCGGCAGAACGCCGGCGGCATAGCGGGATTAATCGTAGTCAGGGTTGAGCCAGTCGGCGGACGGTGCAAGGTCCTCCTTGGGCACCGGGATACGAGAGACATAGTTGATTACCATCTGCATATCCTTGTCGCTGAATCCCTTGATCTGCTTGACCATGTCCGGGTTAGCGTTGCGGCGCTTGCCGTCACGGATCCATTCAAACTGGCGCATCATGTAAGCATAGTGCTGACCCTGGATACGCGGATAGAACTTGTCCGCGATGCCTTCGCCATTGTCACCATGGCATTTCACACAGTTATCGTCGTAGAGCTTCTTGCCCTGGGCAAACTCCGGTGCACTCTCATCCCAATCACCCTTGCCGTTCTCGGGATTCATGGGCAGTTTCTGGATATAGTCCACCACGTCGGCCATGGCCTGTGGCCCGCCAATCGATTCCGGCAGGGCAAACGGATACATGGTCGGATTGTCGCGGTTACCCTCACGGATATCTGCCAGCTGTTTGACCAGCACCTCCTTGTGTTGTCCTGCCAGCTGCGGGAAGGTGCCGCTGGTCTCGCCCCAGCCCTCTGTCAGGTGACAGCCGGCACAGACCTCGTAGACTTCAATGCCGTTTTCCCTGTCGGGTGTCAAGGTCAGCGTCTCGTCACGTTCACCACCCTTTTCCAGCCACGCCAGTGAAGCCGTGGAGAAGCCCAGCCCAACGGCGGTTGCCAGAGAAATCAATAGTCGCTTGTTCATAATCGTTACTCCTGTGGCTCGTAAGCCGCTGACCTGCATAATAAAGGGTATTTAATCGCAAACTGCCATACTATAGATACTCCCGGCTTTTTGATTTGATCTATATCAATGCCTTGTAATATTAGCCATCATCCAGCGTCGCCAGCCAGGCCAGCATGGCGGTAATCTCGGCATCGGTATATTCCCGGAAAATTTCTGCATCGTCCGGATCCTCATGGAAGCGGTCACCTGTACGAATACTCTCTACCTGTTTAAGCAGGTAGCGGCTGTACTGACCCGCCAGTTGGGGGGCCTCCTTGTTGTCATCACCGTAGCCATCGCTCCCGTGACAACTCGCACACTCTTTCCTGTAAAATTTGCGACCGACCTCCACGTCACCCGGATATATCGCAATATTCACTACCTTTTTACTCGCCTGCAGACGCTTGAGCGCATCGAACTCGGCCTCATTGATCGGTGGCAATTTCGTCGGCAACTGGATGCTGGCCAGGTACGCCGCAATCGAAACCAGATCCTCTTCAGGCAACTCGCGTTCGTTGGTATAGGGCAGCATGGGAATGTTGATACGCTGGCGCTGCTTGAAGTTGCGCAATTGCCTGGCAATGTAGGCGTCTGTCAGCCCCGCCAGACGGGGATATTCACCGTCGATGCTGCCCTGGCCATATTCACCATGACAACCGGCACAGGTTTCGTTGATTTCCTCGCCCAGTTCCAGGTCGACGGCAGGTGTCTCTTCCTCGGCCCTGATGCCAGCACAGAAGATCAGGCCTAGCAGCAGAAGATTTTTTGTCATTGTGCGCACGGAATAAAAAGACACTTGCTTAAGCCCTTATCCTGGTAACCACTACGGGTTTAATTTGATAAAACAGAAATCATGGCCACGGAATCCACGGAAGAACACGGAAAAATAAATGCCTTAATATTTCAGTGTTCTTCCGTGGATTCCGTGGCTAATTAGAGGTTTTTACTGACGATACCTCTTAAGTCAGTGCCATTCCAGTTACACCCAAAAAAATGGCCTGTGTCAGCGTAATGACACAGGCCAGCTTTGGTCAACCGTTACATCCCGGTGAAATCACGGCGCCATGGTGGCAATATATTCAGACAGCGCCTGCATTTCATCGTCACTGACCAGGTGCATGACACCCTTCATGGCCGCACTCTGGCCGTTGTTGCGCGCACCGCTCTTGATATCTTTCAACTGCTGCAGCGTATATGCCTGATTCTGGCCCGCAATCTTCGGGTACATGGGCATGATAGGGCTCTTGCCATCCTTGCCGTGACAGGTCGAGCAGGTCTTGGTCTGGTACAGCTTCTCGCCGTCAGCAGACAGCACAGCAGCCGGTGACAGGGCCAGCAGTAAGGCAGTCGTAGCGACTGCCGCCTTGATTACAGAATGGGTCATGGTAAATCCTCTCCAGTGTTTATCAGAAAAAAGGTGGGGGGCGATACCGCCCCCCTGTCAGAAGATGAAGCTCAGTATATCACTTGACCTTCTTTGCCCCGTTTTCCTCCAGGTAGGTCTTGGCACGCAGACCCATGTCCGCCGTCTTGACCTGATACTGCCACCACTGGTTGGCCCAGAGCATGGCGGTACTCCAGTCTTTTTCGGCCGCTGCAGCGTCTGCCTTGGCCTTGGCCTCGTCGGCAAAACCAAGCTGGTCGGTCGCATCTTCCACCAGCGCCACAACAGTCGGGAAATCCTTGTAATTGTGGCTGGTGATATAACCTACAACCGAATCGATGACCGCCTGGGTCTCGATGTTGGTCTTGACCTGCTTGTTGTAATCCGCCTCGGTGTAAGTAGTACCTTCCACCAGCCCGGCCGTCGAGGCCTGATAGCCCTTCGGCTGGACCAGCAGATAACCCTGCATTTCAAGGTGCAGCGCAGAGCAGAACTCGGTGCAGTAGTAAGGGTAGACACCCGCCTTGTCGGCTACGAAAGTGGCCGATGCCGTCTTGCCCGGCTCGATGGAGAGCTGTATGTTCTGGCCATACATGGAGAATCCGTGTGTCTCGTCCTCGGCACGTTCCAGGTTAGTGAAATGCAATGAGACGGTATCACCCTCCACGACCTCGATAATCTCCGGCGTGATATGCGAACGAATGGTCGTGCCGTAAACATGCACCGTGCACTTGCCTTCTGCATCACAAGTACGTTCGGTCTTTTCACGACCGGCGCGTGACTTGTACGGCGACTTCTCATTGGTGCGGCTGTTCCAGCCCGACTTGTAGCGTACAGCCGGCTTCAGCTTGTCGGCCTTGATGGCCACCGCATAGTGGGGTTCACCCAGCGGCAGCGGCATGTCATACAACAACTCCATCTTGTCGCCACTGATGTCGATCAGCTGATGGTTCTGCGG
>DMKK01000116.1:0-10544 GCA_003454335.1 Gammaproteobacteria bacterium
GGTGCGCGCGCCAAAACAGTTTGACGTCATGGTCACGGGCAATATGTTTGGCGATATCCTGTCGGATGCAGCTGCCATGCTGACCGGGTCTATCGGTATGCTGCCTTCTGCCTCGCTGGACAGCAATGGCAAGGGTATGTACGAGCCAATACATGGCTCAGCGCCGGATATTGCCGGGCAGGGCATCGCCAATCCTCTGGCAACCATACTCTCGGTCGCCATGATGTTGCGTTACAGCCTCAATGAGGCGGCCCATGCAGACCGGGTCGAGGCTGCAGTGGGTACGGTGCTGGACGCCGGTCTGCGCACTGCCGATATTGCATCCGATGGTACGCAGACGGTCGGTACAAAGGCGATGGGGGATGCGGTTGTCGCGGCATTACAGTCAGCCTGAGTCTGACAGGCTCATGGCTGCTGTTTATATAAGGGCTTTTTTAATTCTTTAAGGTAGTTAAATCTGATGTCTCGTAAATTTGATGTTGCTGTCGTGGGCGCCACCGGTGCAGTCGGTGAGACCATGCTCGAAATTCTTGCCGAACGTAACTTCCCGGTAAATAACGTTTATCCGTTGGCGAGCGCACGTTCGGCTGGCAAGAAAATCCAGTTCAAGGGTAAGTACCTGACTGTTCAGGACCTGGATACCTTTGATTTCTCCAGCGTGCAGATCGGGCTGTTCTCTGCGGGTGCCGGGATTTCTGAAAAATACGCACCAATCGCGGCAAAGGCCGGTTGTGTTGTTATCGATAACACCTCGCAATACCGTTATGACGACGAAATTCCGCTGGTTGTGCCCGAGGTCAATCCGCATGCCATTGCGGGCTACCAGCGCCATGGCATCATTGCCAACCCGAATTGTTCCACCATTCAGATGCTGGTGGCCCTGAAGCCGTTACATGATGCCGCCGGGATCGAGCGCATCAATGTGTGCACCTACCAGGCAGTTTCGGGTACCGGCAAGGAAGCCATTGCAGAACTGGCGGGCCAGACTGCAGAACTGCTCAACGGGCGGTCTGCAGAAGCAAAAGTCTACCCCCGGCAGATTGCCTTCAACGTGTTGCCCCATATTGATGTATTTCAGGACAACGGTTACACCAAGGAAGAGATGAAGATGGTCTGGGAGACCCGGAAAATCATGGAAGACGAATCAATCCAGGTGAATCCCACGGCTGTTCGTGTGCCGGTTTTCTATGGTCACTCCGAGGCGCTCCATATCGAGACCAGGGAGAAACTGGATTCAGTCCAGGCAACGGCATTGCTGGAAAAAGCGCCGGGTATTGTGGTGCTGGACGAGCGCAAGGATGGCGGTTATCCGACGGCTGTATCAGAGGGGGCGACCAATGATCCTGTCTATGTCGGCCGGATCCGCGAAGATATTTCTCATCCACGCGGTTTAGACTTGTGGGTTGTCGCCGATAATGTTCGCAAAGGTGCGGCCCTCAATAGTATCCAAATCGCCGAAATATTGGTCAAAGAGTATTTGTGAGCTATAGTGCGGGCTGCCCGGTGGCAGGGTAATGTCATTCAGGGCAGGCTGATTTGCAGAACTGAGGGTTCTTGATACAGACGACTTTAAGGGGATTTAGGTATGTTTAAGAAATTGGCTGTTACAGCAGCCCTGTCTTTTGTCACGGTATCCTCTAATGTGTATGCGCTGGGCCTCGGCCCAATAGACATGCAATCGGCGCTGAATCAGCCGATGAAAGCAGTCATTGACCTGACCTCGGCGTCAGACACAGATCTCTCGAAAATCAAGGTATCAATTGCCTCACAGCAAGCGCATGACCGGACTGGCTTGTCCAGGACCCGGATTCTCACTGATTTCACGTTCAGCGTAGAACGGGACAGCCGGGGTGAAGCCTTTATCCGGGTTACCAGTTCCGATGCTCTGCATGAACCTTTCCTGGAATTCCTGCTGGAACTGGAATGGCCCAAAGGACGTCTCCTGCGTGAATACACGGTACTGGTTGACCCCCCGGTCACCATGCCAGCCAGACCGGCTGTCCCGGCAGCACCCGTAAGCCAGGTACCTGCACCGGTGGTGCAGAGTCCGGGCAGACAAAGCAGCCCGGCGCCGGCCCGCACCAGTACACCACCGGTTCATACCGCCAGTGCACCATCCGCTGACAGCTATGGCCCGGTCAGACGGGATGAGACCCTGTGGAATATTGCAAAACGGGTTCGACCGGGTAACGACATCTCAATGGATCAGATGATGCATGCGCTGCTGCGCGAAAACCCGCATGCCTTCGTGAATAACAATATTAACCGTCTCAAGGCCGGGGCGACGCTGAGTATCCCGGACAGAAACACCATTAAGTCGATGGCCGCAAACGAGGCCAGGGCCGAGACAAACCGGCAGGCCCGGGAATGGCAAGACGAATCGGGAGTATCTGATCAGGAGAACGAGCCACTGGCACCTGTTCAGGAAGAGGTCGCCCAGGAAGCGGCTGCAGAGACCGTGGTTGCAACAGAGTCCCATTTGCAGCTGACAGCACCTGAAGATGAGGCGATTGAAGGACTGGCGACTGCGAGTTCGGGCGATCCGGAAGCGGCTGATGGACAATCCACTGCAGAAATGACCAGGCAACTTGCGCTGGCCTCGGAGGAGGCGGTGACAAGTAAGGCACAATCTGAAGAACTCCAGTCAAGGGTTACCGAACTGGAGGAACAGATTGAGACCATGAAACGCTTGCTGGTACTCAAGGATGATGCGCTAGCCGGTATGCAAGAGCAGGTTACATCCGAGTTGGTCAACGGTGGAGAAACTGTTGAAGCAGATGCGTCAGAGAGCATGACAACAGAGGAACCTGCACAGGAAGTCAGTGAACTGGTGGCGGAAGAGGTAGCTGAAGATCCCGTTGCCGAGACTGAACCTGAACCTGAACTTGCAACTGACCCTGTAGCTGTGCCCCGGGGTATTGTTAACAAGTTAATGGATAACCCTGTGCTTGCCGGTCTTGGCGTACTTGTAGCGCTGTTACTCGGTGGGTTTCTCTGGGCGTCAACAAGGCGGAAAGGCCATCAAGGCATTTTTGATGATGAAATGACGCTGGAAAAACACATGGCAAGCGATGCCAGCATGAAGGATGGGCAGCAAGTGCAGGTGGTTGACTTTGACGAAGACCTGCCCGAAGAGGAAATAGCACCGATAGAGGGTCATGATGACAGTGACCCTGTTACCGAGGCTGATGTTTATCTCGCCTATGGCAGGATTCAGCAGGCGGAGGACGTTATCCAGGCGGCCCTTGAAAAAACCCCGGACGATGTGGAGCTACGAATCAAACTCCTTGAGGTGTATCACGGCGGCGGGAATATCGCCGCATTTGATCGAGAGGCCGGTGATTTTCGTGACAGTGTGACCGCGGATGACAGCCAATGGTTGCGGATTGCCGCCATGGGATATGCGCTTTCACCTGAAAATGAACTCTATAGAACCGTAGAGAGTGACCAGGAGAAGTCCGGCGATACGGATTTCGATATGGACCTGTCAGGTATGGATAATCCGGATGAAAGCAATGATTCCGCCGAGCCTGCAAGCGCCGAGGTCATTGAATTTGATCTCCCGGAAAGCATTGAATTTAACCTGGATGATGCCAATGAAGCACCCGAGGATGAAGAAGATGCCAGCGAAGGTCTGCTTAACAATGCAGACGAAGTGGCAACCAAACTGGACCTGGCTCATGCCTACATGGACATGGGAGATCCTGACGGTGCACGCAGCATCCTCGATGAGGTGATGGGTGAAGGCAACGACGAACAAAAACGCGAGGCTGAAGGTATTATTTCCCAGCTGGGTTAGTGCACCCGTTAATACGGATTGTAGCGCTACTTGTTTTTGTTACTGGCCTGGCGCTGGCAAGGCCGGTACTTTTAAGCGCCGGAATTGGTTTGCTGCTGTTACTGAATCTACTGACCGGATTTCCTGACCCGGGTACCTTGCTGCGAATGGTGCTGCGGCTACGCTGGCTGCTGCTGGCAATTCTTCTGGTATATGGGTGGTGGACACCGGGCCTCAGCCTGTTTCCCGCTATTGGTTCATGGTCACCCACAACCGAGGGGCTGCTCATCGGTTGCTTGCGCATACTGTCACTGGTGCTGATCGTCGCAGCTGTGCACTTGCTGTTGCAGGTGACCAGCCGTAAAGAATTACTGCCCGCAATTATGCAATTGATCAGACCAGTAACCACACAAGCAGGGCGAGAGCGTCTTGCCGTACGTATATTACTCTCTGTCGAAGCGGTTACCNNACGCATTTTGCTCTCTGTCGAAGCGGTTAGCCGGGTGCAGTCACTGGTCAGTGACACCTTGAAGGAACACCCTTTATACAATCGTAAATTATCCATGCTTGGAAGGACGGCACAGGTGTTGTACGGGGCGGTGCTCGACAAGGCTGCACAAGCCGGGGAAGAAAGTATTGATGTCACCGAACTGCAGCCACCCCCGTTGTGGCAGTGGCTGATTCCCCTGGCCCTGTGTGCCGTTATCTATGTCGCCGTCTGATATCGCAGCTATTCCTCAAGCGAAACCCAGCCTCCGATTATTTATGAACTAACCCAACTATGCGTATCGCTCTTGGCATCGAGTATGACGGCACCGGCTTTTATGGCTGGCAACGCCAGTCGGAGGGACGTACGGTCCAGAGCTGTGTAGAAACAGCGCTTTCGGAGGTGGCAGACCATCAGGTGCATGTGGTCTGTGCAGGACGGACCGATACAGGGGTCCATGCAAACGGACAGGTTATCCATTTTGACAGCAAGGCGGTACGCACCATGAACGGGTGGATACGGGGCACCAATGCCCATCTTCCCCCTGATGTTCGCGTGCAATGGTCACACCCGGTAGATGCTACGTTCCATGCACGTTTTAGTGCCACCAGACGCTATTACCGCTACATTATTCACAACCATCCGGTCAGGTCTGCACTGCTGAGAAATCGTGTCGGTTGGGAATATCAACGGCTCGATGAGTCACGTATGGTAACTGCTGCCCGGCACCTGCTCGGGGAACACGACTTCACTTCGTTTCGTGCCGTTGCCTGCCAGGCCCACAGCCCGGTGCGGACGATTCATCACCTTGAACTCAATCGTTCCGGCAGTTTTATCTATCTGGATATAAAGGCCAACGCCTTTTTACATCATATGGTGCGTTGCATTGCCGGCGTACTGATAACTGTTGGCCGCGGTGACCAGTCGCCTGACTGGGTAGGGGAGGTACTGGCTGCAAAAAACCGGCGTCTCAGCGGAGTGAATGCCCCACCTGCCGGTTTATATCTGGTTGCCGTCCGCTATCCTGACGAGTTCAAAATGCCGTCAGATCACTGCTTGCCTGTCTACGACTGACATATGGACGGTTACCTTCCCCTGTATTCGGGAATACTGTTACATTACTACTGTTGCCTGGAGAGCCATGCAGGCAGGAGATATGACAAGGCAGTTCGTTATTCTGGTGAAAACAAGCGGTTTTTGCTTCCTGTACACTAAATAGCCGTTGCTGAGTTCGGCACGAAAACGACGCACAAGTGGATTCTATTGACATGCTGGATGCAACCCCGACAGTCTCTGCACTCGATTACCGCGACATCTTCGAGTTGCGGGGTAGACTCTACCATCAGGCCATGCAGAAAGTTCCGAATGCCAGGGATAATGAGTTCCTGAACGTCGTTCGTGAAGCCAGGATTACACCCGGTATGACAGTCGTGGATGTACCCTCAGGGGGCGCCTATATGTCACGGCATCTAAGTGATGTAGAACTCATTGGGCTGGAGACTTCACAAACCTTTGCTGAATTGGCAACAGCAAGGGCCCAAAACGTCCTTCTGTACGAAAACAACCAGTTTCCTCTAAAGGATGCCTGTGCCGATCGTGTGCTGTCCATTGCCGGCCTCCATCATGTCAGGGACAAGTGCGAAATCTTCCTGGAAATGCGGCGGATACTGAACCCCGGTGGCCGCATACTGGTGGCGGACGTTGCCGAAGACTCTTTTGTAAGGCGTTTTCTTGACGATTTCGTCGGGCATTACTGCGAGACGGGGCATTCCGGATGGTATTTCGGTGCCAGCACGCGCGCAGAGCTTCATGACGCAGGATTGAACATCATCGGCGACAAACGTCTGGACTATTTATGGTGTGCACAGGACATGGAGCAACTGGCTGACTTTTGTCGATTACTCTTCGGCATGACTCTCGCTGACACGAGCACGGTGGCTGACGGGATTCGTAATTATCTGGGCATCCGCGAACTGGGTCATCAGGTCGGCCTGAACTGGCAATTGCATTGTTTCGCATGCGAATCCTGAACTGCATACAGGCATATTAAATGAAACCGACATTATTCCTGCTGGGACCTTCAGATATCGAAGGACAGAGCTGGACGAAAAAAGAACATCTTAAAAATGGCAACGTAAAGGGTACCGCCCAATGGTCAGGCTTCCTGCCCATCCAGCCGTTCGTCATGGCCGATACAACACTGAATGCAAATAGTACCTTCGTCCTGATTGGTATTCACGAAAGTCTCAAGGTACCGAAAGATGCTCGCCTGAACCTCTTTAACCTGGTTGGGGATGCAGATGCCTCGGTAACAACGCTGAATACCATTCAGGCCCTGGAGAACAATATACAACCATTGCGTTGTTTCAATCGTGCCAGCAATGTGTTCAGGACGTCCCGGGGAATATTACCGGAAACCCTGTCCAATATCCCCGGGTGTCATGTGCCCCGTATAATTGCGTCGGATCCCAAATCATATAGCGAGTTTGAGACCGCGTGTGAGAACTTTTCTGCCTGGCCATTGATCGTTCGCGCCCGTGGTTATCATGGAGGCGATCACATGATATTGCTGACGGACAGGTCGCAACTCGAAGCCTTCAAGGACAATCAGTGGCTCTACGATGGTATCTTCCTCATGGAGTTTATCGACTACAGGAACGAGGGAAGTCTGTACCAGAAATCTCGTATTCTGTTCGTGGATGGTGTTCCTTACCCGCGACATTCGATTATTTCTGACCGCTGGTCGATTCACTCAGGGAGTCGAGCCGATCTCATGGCGGGTGACATTGAACTCTGTCGCCAGGAAGAACATTTCCTCGCCTATTTGCGAGATACAGGCTTGCAAGAATATGACGAGGTTTTCAGCACCATTCAAGAGCGTGTTGGCCTGGACATATTCGGCGTCGATTTCGCCCTGGTTGATGGCCAGGTGCTTGTCTTTGAAGCCAATGCCTGTATGAATTTTCTTAACCAGGACTATGGTGCAGACGGCCGCTATCGATACCTGGAAAGCCACATCAAGGCCTTGAAACACGCGGTCAAAAAGATGCTGATGAGAGCATGAGCCGGTAACCGCGTCAATACACTTCCGTAACACGTAACACATTGGTTATACTCACTGTGTTGTGATGTAACTCCCTGTGCTTCATGGTGAAGACCCACGAATTATCGAATTGATTGTCTGATGCCGCGTACCCGCGTTAAAATCTGTGGTATTACCCGAACTGAAGATGCTGGCGTGGTCGTAAAGTATGGTGCCGACGCGCTTGGCCTGGTTTTTTACCCGGACAGCCCGCGTTATGTGGTCCTGGAGCAGGCCCGGGCCATTGCTGATTCAGTTGCACCGCTGGTAACAATAGTCGGCTTGTTTGTGGATCCATCCCCCGATGCTGTCAAGGCTGTGCTGGACTCGGTTCCCCTGGGCCTGCTGCAGTTCCATGGGGCTGAAACAAATGCAGACTGCAAACAGTTTGGGATGCCATTCATAAAATCAATCGCTGTCAGGGATGGCGTGGATGTATTGTCCCGCATGCGGGGTTATCCTGATGCATCCGGGTTTATACTGGATGCCTGGCAGCCGCAGACACACGGTGGTGGTGGTGAAAAATTCGACTGGGAGCAGGTTCCTGACAAACCGCCTGGTCCCGTGATCCTGGCAGGCGGGTTGACATCTGAAAATGTAGCGCTGGCAATTAGCACAACCCGGCCTTACGCGGTTGATGTCAGCAGTGGCGTCGAGTCTGCGAAAGGCATCAAGTCAGCAGAAAAAATAGCAGCTTTTATGAAAGGAGTAGAGCACAGTGACACAGGCGGCTGATAACAGCACGCATTCCGGACCGCTTCCTGACGAGCGCGGACACTTCGGTAGTTTTGGGGGATGCTTTGTAGCGGAGACGCTGATGGCCCCGCTTGATGAACTGAACGCGGCTTACCGGAAGTATATGCAGGACCCTGACTTTCAGGCCGAACTGGACAAGGACCTGGCCCATTTTGTCGGGCGCCCGTCACCGTTGTATTACGCCGAGCGCTGGAGTAATGAACTGGGTGGTGCGCGCATCTACCTCAAGCGTGAGGACCTGAACCATACGGGCGCGCACAAGATCAACAATACTGTAGGGCAGGTACTGCTTGCCAAACGCATGGGGAAGACACGCATTATTGCCGAGACCGGTGCCGGCCAGCACGGCGTTGCCTCGGCAACTGTTGCAGCACGTATGGGCATGGAGTGCGTGGTGTACATGGGAGCGGAGGACATTAAACGCCAGGCGATCAATGTTTATCGCATGCGCCTGCTGGGTGCAACTGTCGTCTCGGTCGAATCAGGCTCCAGGACACTGAAGGATGCACTCAACGAGGCCATGCGTGACTGGGTGACCAATATCGATAACACCTTTTACATTATCGGTACGGTCGCCGGTCCACATCCTTATCCGGCCATGGTACGCGACTTCCAGACCATCATCGGCAGGGAGGCGCGACAACAGATTATGGAGATGGAAGGGCGTTTGCCGGATGCGCTGGTTGCCTGTGTTGGCGGTGGATCCAACGCAATCGGGCTGTTCCATCCCTTTCTCGATGACAGGGATGTGGCCATCTATGGCGTTGAAGGTGGGGGCGACGGGGTTGAGACCGGTCGACATGCCGCACCTCTGTGCGCCGGCAGTCCGGGGGTATTGCATGGCAACCGTACTTACCTGATGGAAGACCGTGATGGCCAGATTATCGAGACCCACTCAATCTCGGCCGGGCTGGATTACCCGGGTGTCGGGCCCGAGCACGCCTGGCTGAAAGATACCGGTCGCGCCAGTTATGTTGCAATCACTGATGCAGAGGCACTGGAGGCATTTCACGTGCTGACCAGAACCGAGGGTATTATGCCGGCACTGGAGTCCAGTCATGCGCTGGCCTATACCGCAAAGCTGGCGGCAGATATGAACAGCGACCAGATTGTGATCGTGAACCTGTCAGGGCGCGGAGACAAGGACGTGCACACCATCGCTGCACTGGAAGGGATCAAGGTATGAGTCGTATTCAGCAACGCTTCTCGGAATTGCAGGCGCAGCAGCGCAAGGCGCTGATACCCTTTGTTACTGCCGGGGACCCGCAGCCGGATGTTACCGTTCCATTACTGCACGCCATGGTGGCAGCCGGTGCGGATTTGCTGGAAATCGGGGTACCGTTTTCTGATCCCATGGCTGATGGACCGGTTATTCAGGCGGCCTGTGAACGTGCGCTCAAGCATCACGTAACCCTGCACCAGGTACTCGATATGGTGCGCGAATTTCGACAGGAGGATGTGTCCACGCCGGTTATCCTGATGGGTTACCTCAACCCCATTGAAGTGTGGGGCTATGCCGACTTTGCAAATGCTGCGGCTGAAGCCGGTGTTGATGGTGTGTTAACGGTCGATTTGCCACCGGAAGAGGCCGGGGACTTTACGGCGGCGATGCAGACTGCCGGTATTGACTCTATTTTTCTGCTGGCACCCACCAGTGATGACTCCCGGATGCGCAAGGTCAGCGCAGTAGCGAGCGGCTTCATCTATTATGTTTCCTTCAAGGGGGTGACCGGGGCAAACCGTCTGGACATCTCCTCGGTTTCAAGTAAACTCAAGGAGTTACGCCAATATACGAAGCTACCCGTCGGGGTGGGTTTTGGTATTCGTGATGCGGAAACCGCAGCCCTGGTTGCGGACGTCGCTGATGCCGTCGTTGTCGGGAGTGTACTGGTTGGGCAGCTTGCCGAACTTGCAGACCAGCCTGAAATAATTCCGTCGACACTGGCCGCAACCGTTGCCGAGCTGCGTGCAGCCATTGACCAGCCGGTATAATGACAGGATTTCTGTCTTGGCAGACGAACAGGTACAATTCATTCCATGAGCTGGTTTAGCAAACTCGTCCCTTCCAAGATCCGCACTGTTGGTGGCAACAAGGGTACCGTGCCGGAAGGGCTGTGGATCAAATGTGTTAGCTGCGGAGCCGTCCTGTACCGCTCGGAGCTGGAAAGAAACTTTGATGTCTGCCCGAAGTGCAGTCACCACATGCGTATCGGTGCCCGTTTGCGTTTGCAGATGTTTCTCGATGACGGTTCACAGCAGGAACTGGATACCGGCCTGGAACCTGTTGATGTGCTCAAGTTCAAGGACAGCAAGAAATATCGTGATCGACTGAATACCGCGCAGAAGGCAACTGGCGAGAAAGATGCGCTTGTCTCGATGCAGGGAACCTTGCAGGGCTTGCCCGTGGTCGCGATGGCATTTGAATTCAGGTTCATGGGTGG
>DMKK01000116.1:10637-12909 GCA_003454335.1 Gammaproteobacteria bacterium
GCACGGATGCAAGAGGCCCTGTTTTCGCTAATGCAAATGGCGAAGACCAGTGCTGCACTGGCGAAGTTATCAGCCGCCGGTATCCCCTATATTTCAGTACTCACTGACCCGACAATGGGCGGCGTGTCTGCCAGTTTTGCCATGCTGGGCGATCTCAATATCGCTGAACCCAAAGCGCTGATTGGCTTTGCCGGGCCGCGTGTCATTGAGCAGACGGTCCGGGAGACTCTGCCCGAGGGTTTTCAGCGCAGTGAATTCTTGCTGGAACACGGTGCCATTGACATGATTGTTGATCGCCGTGAAATGAGCGAGAAAATAGGCAGAATTTTGTCCATGTTGACAGGTCAGCCGGTACCGGAACAGCTGAATATGGAACAACCGACCGCTGCACCAGCAAACACAGAACAGCCGACATCCGAAACCTGATTGTCCTCGACGGCAGCCTCCCCGGGTCGTTTCTTTTTCATGCCGCGCTTTAATTCACTGCCTGACTGGCTGGCATGGCAGGACACCCTGCACCCGGAAAAAATCGAGCTCGGCCTGGAACGGGTGGCAGCGGTAGCAGGACGCCTGCAGTTGCTACAGCCGGATGTTGCTGTAATTACCGTCGCGGGAACGAATGGCAAGGGCTCCAGTGTCGCACTGCTTGAATCTGTCTTAGTTGCTGCAGGTTACCGGACGGGCAGCTATACCTCGCCACACTTGCAGCGTTATAACGAACGTATCCGGATCCAGGGAAAGAACGTCGATGATGCGTCCCTGTGTACAGCGTTTGCTTGTGTAGACGCGGCACGTGGCGATGAAACACTGACTTACTTCGAGTTTGGGACGCTGGCAGCGCTGGTTCTATTCAGCCGCGCATCACTGGATATTGCCATACTGGAGGTCGGGATGGGTGGCCGTCTCGATGCCGTTAATATACTGGAGAATGATGCTGCACTGATCACCTCCATCAGTATCGATCACAGTGCCTGGCTGGGCGCCGACCGGGAGTCAATCGGGCAGGAAAAGGCCGGTATTCTGCGTGCCGGTCGCCCGGCTATCTGTTCCGACCCACAACCGCCTCTCAGTGTAGCAAACAGGGCGGGGGAACTGGGAGCACACTGGTATTGCCTGGGGCAACAATTCAGCTACCAGTCAACAGGGAACAGCTGGTGCTGGCAGGGAGTGGACCAGTATTACAAAGACCTGCCATTGCCATCACTGGCCGGCAAGCATCAACTGGATAACGCCGCGGGAGTCCTGATGACACTGGAAGCCCTGGCGGGTGATTATCCGGTTACACGCGCAGCAATTGAGCAAGGCTTGCAGTCCGCCACCTTGTCCGCACGCTGCCAGATACAGGCGGGTGATATCGAACTGGTATTTGATGTCGCACATAATGCCGGCAGCGCTGCATGTCTGGCACAAATGCTGACGAATCGTCCCGTGGCGGGGGCTACCCGGCTGGTGCTGGCAATGCTTAATGACAAGGCTATAAATGAATTTACCGCGCTGCTGGCATCCTCAGTGGATCACTGGTATCTCGCGACACTCGGAGGTGAGCGCGGCTTGACTGCACAGGGACTGCGGGAAAGGATGTATCGTGCCGGGATCGAACAGGACATTCGATGTTTTCAGGATGTATCCGGGGCATTTCGGCAGGCAAGGGCAGAAGCCGACAATGGTGACAGGCTGGTCGTCTGCGGTTCCTTTGTAACTGTAGCAGAAGCATTGGCATGTCATGTATAGTCAGGCGCCTGTATGCAAACGGCAGTTGCAGGTTGACAATCCGGAGTCAGCATGGAGCAGAGATTGAAACAAAGACTGATTGGAGCGATTGTACTCGTATCGCTGGCCGTTATTTTTATCCCGATCATTCTGGAAGGTCCGGATGACGAATGGACGCCACGCAGCCACAGTATTCCAGAACAGCCACAAATGGATTACCGGGCTGATATGGAACTTGCGCTGCCACCCGAAACACCGGGGGTCGATGAGACGGTTGCCATGGAACGCATGAGCCAGGAACCGCCTGAAAGTGAACCGCAACCGGTGGTGGAGGTGGTCAGGACAGCAGCAGTACCTGTCAAGCCCCCCGAACCCGTCAAGGTGCAACCGGCAGCTCCGGTCAAACAGGCGGTTCCTGCGACACCCAAGACAGTACCCCTGCACGGCTGGTTTGTTCAGGTGGGCAGTTTTGGCCAGGAAATGAATGCCAGAGGCTTGCGTGACCGGCTGGTAGCGGCCGGCTTTCAAGTGCGGCTACAGGATGTCGAGTTGGGAAAAAATC
>DMKK01000296.1 GCA_003454335.1 Gammaproteobacteria bacterium
GGAGACGATTGACATGGCGGTTGCCACGAAAACCACCTGGAAAAAGAAATCGGACAGTCCGGAGTAATAAGTCTCACCCCCACTGGCAATCACTTCAGCGGCGGTATTATCGGTGCTGCCAAGAATGCTGCCAATACCAGGCCACCAGGCATTCACAGCCTCGGCCGGATACATAATGCTGTAGCCGTAAAGCATGTACATAATACAGGCCACGGCGAACAGGGAGATGTTCTTGGTCAGGATTTCGGCCGTGTTTTTCGCACGTACCATACCAGCCTCAAGCATCGAAAAGCCTGCGGCCATCCACATAACGAGTACACCGGCTACCAGAAAGTAGAAGGTATCCAGCGCATAACTCAGTTCAGTTATTGCATCCACAATTTATTCCTCCGTTTGCTTGATCAGAGCGCGTCCGGACCGGTTTCACCGGTACGAATCCGCACTGTCTGCTCAAGACTGGAAACGAAAATCTTGCCGTCGCCGATCTTGCCAGTGTTGGCCGCCTTGGAAATTGCTTCAATGACCTTGTCGACCATATCCGCAGCCACGGCTGCCTCGATTTTTACCTTGGGCAGAAAATCAACCACATATTCCGCACCACGATAAAGTTCCGTGTGACCCTTCTGACGTCCGAAGCCTTTTACCTCGGTGACGGTAATGCCCTGCACACCGATCTCCGACAGACCTTCACGAACATCATCGAGCTTGAACGGCTTGATGATTGCTGTTACTAGTTTCATGAGTGTTACTCCTTGTGCTTAAAGAATGCCCGCCCCGCAGGGCGGGCCATGGCCTGATGGTTAAAGGCTCTTGCTGATAGAAAAGACGACGGTGCTGTCACAGATCTTGCTGCCGAAGCAGTCAGACTTGCCGAGGTTTGTATCAATGTAGGAAAGATCAAAATCCAGTTCCATAAATGACTTGGAAACACCGATACTCCAGTCCTGGTAGTTATCTTCATCACTCGAGAAAAAACCGTCATCCTTAACGGAACCGTCATCAATAGTCTGGTAACCATAATGTGCACTCAGACTGAACTCGGCAGGCAATTCGTAAGAGGCACCGAGGTCATAATAGAAAGCTGTACCTGTTTCACCGAAGTAGTCATCACTGTAGGACACCTTGCCGCTCAGGGAGACCGGACCGAGATCACCGGACAGGCCGCCATAGATTTCCCAAAACTCGGGGTCCACACCACCACCGAGGTCACCGCCCGGGTAATCGTAGTAAATTGCACCTACGTCAAAGGCAAGGCTGTCATTAATTTTGTTTGCATAGCCGCCGTAGTAGTCCAGTTCCAGGTTACCTGCGAAATCTACATTGGAGCCCCAGGTTCCCAGGTAGAAGCCACTGTCATGGCTCCAGTCAAAACCACCCTGTATAGCAGGATTACGGTCAGTCTGTGAAATGCCGCGAAAACGGTAGTCAGTCGTCAATGCAACATTACCGGAGATCTCTGCCAGTGCAGGCAGTGAAGCGGTGGCCAATGTTGCTGCAATCAAGGTTTTCTTCATCATCTTCATTTCATCTCTCCCAATTTCAAAAATTTAAAGGTTTGCGGTCAATCACTGTGCGATGGCCAACCACTTCAACTGTGATTCAAGGGAAACCACTGACCCTCTTTAAGCATCAACCGTGCCATTGCAATATTTAGCTGAAATTACAAATGGATATGATATTTTTATGGCCAGCCATGGATTTTATTATGCACCGTTATTGTGCAGCATAAGGCCGAACGCCCCATATATGTGCATATATAATGCTGCTGGACGTGTCTCCGGCCAATCGCTATGGTTAGCCCATGTTTGATACAAAATTTATTGACGATCTCGCCCGCCAAATAAGCGAAGCCATCCCCGCCGGGGTCAAGGGTATGCAGGAGGATGTACAGAAAAATATCCACACCCTGTTGCAAGGCGCCTTGTCCAGACTTGACCTGGTGAGCCGCGAGGAATTCGATGCCCAGTCACAGGTGCTGGCACGCACCCGCCAAAAGCTGGAACAACTGGAAAAGACTGTTTCTGCTATGGAAGAGAAGAAAAACCCATAACCCTGTCGCGGCTGCGAGCCGCGATTACAGAAATTCAATTCACGTTAACAATCCGGATATTCCTACACTGATTGACGGAGACCTGTAACACCCGGCAGGAATTCAGGCAGTTATTCTGTAACTTCTGCCCCCCGGGTAACATTCATGTCTCTTGCTATCATATACAGCCGTGCCCGCGTGGGCATGGATGCCCCGCCGGTCACCGTGGAGGTACACCTCTCCAACGGACTGCCTTCGCTCTCAATTGTTGGGCTGCCTGAAACAGCTGTAAAGGAAAGCAAGGACCGGGTGCGCAGTGCCATTCTGAATTCACAATTCGATTTTCCGGCACGGCGTATCACCATTAACCTGGCACCGGCCGACCTGCCCAAGGAAGGCGGCCGCTTTGACCTGCCGATTGCGCTGGGCATCCTTGCGGCATCCCGGCAGATCCCCGGGAATGAACTGGAACACTACGAGTTTGCCGGTGAACTTGCGTTGTCGGGTGAACTGCGTGCCATACAGGGTGCTCTGCCAATGACGCTGCAAACACACAGGGCACGGCGCAGCCTGATCATTCCGACCGGGAATATTGCCGAAGCGATGCTGGTAAAAGATGCCCGGGTGCTTGCGGGAGAGCACCTGCTCACGATTACCGGGCACCTCACACACACCCGGCGACTGGCGCACGCAACGGTCGCAACATCGGCAACACCGGAGATACTATTACCTGATCTCGCCGACGTGCGCGGCCAGCACCATGCCCGACGGGCACTGGAAATCGCAGCCGCCGGCAACCACAACCTGCTTTTTCTGGGGCCGCCAGGCACGGGGAAATCCCTGCTTGCCGCCAGACTGCCAGGCATCCTGCCAGAGATGACCGAAGCAGAAGCACTGGCAACCGCGACAATAAACTCTGTAAGTGGCAAACCGGTTGATACCCGCAACTGGAAACGCCGCGCCTTTCGCGCACCCCACCATACGGCCTCGGCCGTTGCACTGGTCGGTGGCGGCTCCAGCCCGCGCCCGGGTGAAATATCGCTGGCGCATAACGGTGTCCTGTTCCTGGATGAACTACCGGAGTTTGACCGCCGGGTACTGGAGGTGTTGCGTGAACCACTGGAATCCGGCAGCATTATGATTTCACGCGCTGCGCAACACGCAGAATTCCCGGCACGGTTTCAGCTGATCGCCGCCATGAACCCCTGCCCCTGCGGTTACCTCGGTGATCCATCTGGCCGCTGTCACTGCAACATTGACCAGATAGAGCGCTACCGGCGAAAGATCTCGGGCCCCTTGCTTGACCGCATCGATATGCACGTGGAAGTACCGCGTTTATCATTTGCTGAAATGGACGGGCCGCCAGGTGAATCAAGTGCTGCCGTACGTGCTCGCGTGGTTGCGGCAAAAGACCGGCAAATGCAACGCAGCCACACCCTGAACAGTCAACTGGATAACCGGCAGCTGGACAGTGTCTGTGGCCTGCAGCAGTCCGACCGGCTGCTACTGCAGCAGGCAATGGAGCGCCTGCAACTCTCGGCACGCGCCTACCACCGCATACTGAAAGTCGCGCGTACCATTGCTGATCTTGCCGGCAGCCTCGCCATAGAGCAGGCACATATCAGTGAAGCCATCAACTACCGCAAACTTGATCGGCCTCCCGCCTAGAAGCGGTTCCTGCCAACTTATATTACCGACGCCAGGATACTGACTGCAGGTTCTTCTGTTACCCTGAAGTACTGGTCGGGGTGGGTGACAGACGATGCGAATAATACCCGTACGATTACAGCAACGCTGTACCGGCAGGCACAAACTGCATGCTGTGCTTGTCTGCTGTCTGCTGGCAATCCCTGCAGCAATTGCCGCCGCTGAAAAGGGCAACTGCCGGCCAGCCGATCCGCTGGTATTTGGCATTCTCCCGTTTATCAGCAGCGAACAACTGGTATTCCGGTTCACGCCGCTGGTGAATTACCTGTCAGAGAACCTGCAGGTTTCCGTACGCATTGAAACCGCCCCGGATTTTGTTGAATTCGCCCGGCGAACCCATGAGGAATCCCGTTACGACATCCTCTTTACTGCACCCCATTTTTTCACCCGGGCAAACCAGAAGGCAGCTTATCGCCTGATTGCCAGTGTTGACTCACCGGAGATGTGGGCGGTCATTGTGGCACCAAAGCAGAGTGACATTCACACCCTTCAGGACCTTGAGGGCAAGCGCCTGGCAACGGTACCGCCCCTGGGTCTGGCCACATTGCTGGTCAGGAAGACCCTGTTCGAGGCAGGCATTGACCCCGACGTCGATCTCGACATGGTCATTACTCCGACACACGATGCCGCACTGCTTAGCTCCTACCATGGCGTAACCGATGCCTCGGCACTCATGCAACCGCCGTTTGCGGCTGCCAGCAAGAAGGTTCGTGACAGCATGCGGATTATTGCCAGGACCGGGTCTACGCCGCATATCCCGATCAGCGTGGCCCCGCGGCTGGATGCGGCCTGTGCAGCAGAGATAACCGATCTACTGCTCAATATGGGATCAACCCCTGAAGGCAAGGCCGTGTTACTGCATAACCGGTTTACCGGGTACCGGCAGGGGGATCCGGCTATCTATGAAAAACTTAACGAGTTGCTGAACCACTGAGAGCTGCATGCACAGGAAATCAATCACCCTGTTTCAATCGCTGCGTTTTAGACTTATAGCCAGCGTGGTTTCGATCGAAATTATCATGCTGTCACTGCTGGTCTGGAACAATATTTCCATTATCCAGGCCAC
>DMKK01000289.1:0-5437 GCA_003454335.1 Gammaproteobacteria bacterium
GTGGTGAAGGCAAGTGTGGTGCCGGCAAAGACAAAGGCGCTGAGGGCAAGTGTGGCATGGGCCGTATGGATTCCGATGGTGATGGCAATGTCACCCGGGAAGAGTTTACGAAAGGACACGAAGCCATGTTTGACAAGATCGACACGAACGGTGACGGTGTTATCGACGCGGCCGAGCGTGCGGCTCAAATGAGCAAAATGATGGGTTTCAAGAAAGATGGTAAATGTGGCGAGGGCAAGTGCGGCGGTTCAAAATAGCAACAGGCCGTGTTTGCAGCAGGTCGGGTTCGGTGCGTAGCGCCTGACCCGACCGACCTATGTTTCTGCGGGTTCGACCCAGCGCGTACTGTCAGGCAGGGTCTCCTGCTTCCAGAAGGGTGCGTTGGTCTTCAATGTGTCAATCATGAACTCGCAGGCACGGAATGCCTGCTGACGGTGTTGACTGGCCACGGCGACAAAAACGATGTTGTCATCCGGGACCAGCGGGCCAACCCGATGAATGATTATCGAGGCTGTTAATTCCCAGCGGTCGTTAGCCTCCAGTTCGATTCCGGACAGCGCTTTCTCGGTCATGCCGGGGTAGTGTTCCAGTGTCATTTGGGTAACCGTGTCGCCTGCGTTCAGGTCGCGCACCAGCCCGATAAAACTGACCACGGCCCCCGCCTGTCCTTTATTCCGGTGCCGCAGTTGTTCTATTTCCGCGCCCGGATCAAAGTCTTCTGTCTGTACGCGAATCATATGACTAGCCACCGGTGACCGGCGGGAACCAGGCGATTTCGTCACCATCCGTGACGGTGGCATCCGGCTTGACGATTTCCTGGTTGATGGCGGTATGCAGGCGCTTGTTGGCAAGGGCGCTTGCCCAAGTCGCATCGCGACCCTGCAACCAGCGGGTCAGGCCCGGAAGGTCATGGACATCCTCGGGCAATTCGATTTGTTCATCACCGATACCCAGTGATTCCCGCAGACTGGCAAAATAGCGTAGCTGGATCATGTGCCTGGTCTGGTTAACCGCCGGTTTTGGCCATGAAGCGCACGACCTGCTGCGGTTTCTCGCGGAACTCGTGACGCTCCGGTTTCAGGGTAATGGCGGTGCGGGCCGCATCCTGCAATTCACTGTCGCTGATTCCGGCACGCAACAGCGGGCGGAATTCAAACTTGTGTTCCTGTCCCAGGCACAGGTAGAGGGTGCCGTCGACGGCCAGCCGCACACGGTTACAGGTCTCACAGAAGTGTTGTGATATCGGTGTGATAAAACCAATGCGCAATTGGGTGCCGGCCACCTGTACATAACGTGCCGGGCCTCCGCCGGGCATGACGCCGGGAATCAGTTCGTAGCGTTCGGCCAGTCTGCTTTTAACATCCTGTAAACTGAGGTAATACGAGCTTGCATCCCGGCCGGTATCGCCTACCGGCATGGTTTCAATAAAACGCAGGGTAAAGTCATGCTCGATACAGAACTCGATCATGTCCTCGACTTCATCATCATTGACACCCTTCATGATGACCATATTGATCTTGATCGGGTCAAACCCGGCCTGCTTCGCAGTCATCAGACCATTGATGACTTTATCAAGGTTCCCTTTGGTGATGTCTTTGAAGCGATCAGCACGCAGTGAATCAAGGCTGACATTGATACGGCTGATGCCGGCAGTTTTTAATGCGGCTGCCTGACGCGACAGGCTGACGGCATTGGTGCTGAGTGATAAATCCTCAATGCCGGGAATGTCCGAGAGTTGTGTCACCAGTGACGAGAGGTTTTTGCGCACCAGCGGTTCACCACCGGTTACCCGGAGACGCTGTACACCCAGTGAGGCAAAGGCACGAATAACGCGTTCAATCTCATCGAATTTCAGCCATTCTTCCGGCTCGCTGAAGTCGCGGTAGTCACCGGGCAGGCAGTAAAAGCAGCGCAGATCGCAGCGATCAGTCACTGACAGTCTGAGATACTCGACGGTACGGCCAAATGGATCGATCAGACGGGGGCTCATGGTTCCCTATTGTAGCTCAAGTTCCTGCACCTGTATGTTTGTCAGCCGGCAACCCTGCTTTCCAGTACCCGCTTGTCTTCCGGTGTGTTCAGGTTCATAAAGGTATCCGGTGAGTCCGAGAAGTCGGCAAGTGCGGTATGGTGCTGGCTGTACCAGGTGTCAATTTTGCGGCCACCCGCTTCCAGGTAGGCCAGCAGGCTGGGGAGCAGTTCACAGCGTAACAGCGCAAATACCGGCTGCATCCGTGTGCCATCATGGGCCACACTGATGTCAGCCTGCTGGTCATGCAGGGCGCGGTACAGGGTTTCCACAAGCATGTCGGGGATGAAGGGAGAATCACAGGGCACCGTTACGATATACGGTTTGTCCGTGGCATGCATGCCCGTGGCCATGCCGACCAGAGGCCCGAAATAATCACCCAGCATGTCAGCAATCACCGGCAGGCCATAGGCGCTGTATCGCTCCGGATTGCGGTTGGCATTAATAACAAGTTTGCCGACCTGTGGTTGCAGTCCTGTAATAATGTAATCGATCATGGGCTTGTCTTGCAGCGTAATCAGTCCCTTGTCTGCACCGCCCATGCGGCGTGCCTTGCCGCCAGCAAGTATTACGCCGGTAATGTCGTCTGTTGGGGGCGCTGTCTTCATGGGCATGACGGGGCTAGTCGCTGCGTGCTGGTCGCTGTTCGGGTGGCGCATCAAAGACGATATTCCCGGCACCATGGTAGACAAGGAAGTGCCTGCCCCTGGCGCGGGCAATCATGGTTACGCCCAGTTCCTGTGCCAGTTCCAGTCCCATGTGGGTGACGCCGGAGCGTGATAACAGCACGGCAATGCCCATGTGGGCTGCCTTCATCACGATTTCCGATGTCAGGCGCCCGGTGGTGTAGAAAATCTTGTCGGAACCGCTGATGCCGTCCAGCCACATATACCCGGAAATCGCGTCAGCCGCATTGTGGCGGCCAACATCCTCGGTATACATCAGGCTCTCCGCGCCATCACACAGGGCACAGCCATGCACGGCGCCGGAACGCCGGTAGATGGCGTTCTGGTTGGATATGTTGTTGAGCAGTGTATAGATCGTTGACTGCCTGACGCTGACAGCAGGCAAGCGGATGCTATAGAGATTGTCCAGCGTGCAGCTGAATACCGTGCCCTGTCCGCAACCGGTGGTCACGGTACGCCTTTTCAGTTTCTCATCCCAGCCTTCTATACCGTCCCGGGTCGTGACCTGTACGGACTCTGTATGGTGGTCGACGGTGACGGACTTTATTTGTTCGAGACGGTCTACAAAGCGCTGGTTGCGCAGATACCCGAGTGTCAGTGCTTCCGGGTGAGCGCCGATGGTCATCAGGGTAACGATCTCGCGGCCATCGACATACAGGGTCAGCGGTGATTCACCCGGTACCTCGACCTCCCTGCTTGCATTGAATTCATCGACTGCCGTGACCGGGTGCGTCGGCGACAGGCCTGCGTTCGTGATCTCCGGTCGATACCCTGCTTTGGTGTTGGCCATGCCTGCTTCCGTTGTACCTGTGACGCTCATGTCTATACTATGAGTATTCAGCCGTGATAACCACCGCGCAAAAAACAGGTTAATACATGCCGGACTCACTCTCCGAAAAGGTGTTGCAACAATTCCCGGTGGCCGTGCTGGTTGAGTACCAGGCTGTCCACGATAATCGCTGGATAGATGGCCGCTGGGTGGTGACCGGGGTGATCGCCGGTGCGCAGTTTGCTGATGATGATGTACACAGCAAACTTGTACATAGCAGTGCGGCAGGGCAGCAGTACCTGTGGACCGGTTTGAGCGTCACGCTGCATACGGATGATACGGAAAGCTATTATTGTAATTTGATGAGTGACAAGCCGAGTGCCTTTATTATCTGTAACGAAGGGCAGGACGAGCCATTACAGCCATTCATTGTTACCCTGAGCTATGGTGAAGCCACATCCTATATGGAAACCGATGTGCGGGTTGAGCGTGTAGACATACCGGCAGAGCTGTACCGACACCTGGAACAGTATGTGCTGGCAAACCATGTGCCCGAGAAAAAGAAGAAACGCAAGCGGGACAACTGGAAGGAGGCCGGACGTGGCTGACGCCAGGGACGCGGGCAGTGAAGAGAAATTCCTCGATCGCTGGGCCCGGCGCAAGCAGGCTGACCAGCAGGGCGAGGCGATGGTTGAGCCTCGATCTGTATCGTCGGCAACTGAGCTGGCAGAATCGCACACAGAAACGCCCGTTGAGCAGGAAGAGCAACAGCTACTGACGGATGCCGATATGCCGTCGATTGATTCTCTTGACGGTGACAGCGATTTTTCAGTGTTCATGTCGCCCGGAGTGAGTGAGCCGCTGCGTACGCAGGCCTTGCGCAAGCTGTTCCACNNTGCCCGCCTTTAATGTGACCGACGGTCTGAACGACTATGACGAGGATTACACCCGCTTTGCAGGTCTGGGTAATGTGGTTACGCAGGAAATGCAGCGTATGCTGAAGCGGGAGCTGGAAGCAGAAGTCGAGGCAGAGGCAGAACCTGTTGCCAAAATAGAAACACCCGCCGAGCCTGCAGATGCAGATTTAATAGCAGATATGGATGAGGACGGTGATGACGAGTCATCACCGCCTTCCCGTTTGTCATAAAATAGTGAGTAGGATGGGTAAAGGAACGCAGTGACGTACCCATCAAGCACAGTGCTGCGTTCTGATGGGTACGCTGCGCTTTACCCATCCTGCATATAATCATAAATTTGGTGGGACAGTAATGATAAGGAATAACCCGTTTTGTTAAACCTTGCTACCAACACGCCCAACGGTCAGGCGCGTGCGGCGGCACTCACGGCTGCCGCTGCCGTCGAGACAGTGCCGGTCGGCATTGTTCCCTATGTGTCTGCCGGCTCGCTGCTGATTCTGGGGGATGAAGCCCGGGCACTGGCAGCGGCAGAACGCTACAGGCTGCAGGAAAATATCAGCTGTACTGTTGCCGTGCCTGACGCTGGAGCAGTCGCGGTTGAAAGACGTGATCAGGATGGCATTACCGTACTGACAGCGGCGGTCTCCGGGCTGACCGGCTATCTGGGTGCTTTTCAGCTAACACTTGAGAGTCCGGACAGTGTGGCTGTCATTCATGCTGTCACAGCTGGCCGACAAGTATTCGACCTGGTGCTGGATCTGACAACACCTGCCTTTATCAACAGTCAATTGCTGCCGCCCGGTTATTTTTCGCCCGGAGACGATGCCACCGCATTGCAGCAGGCACTGGACGAGATCCCCGGGCTGGTCGGTGAGTTTGAGAAGCCGCAGTATTTTCACTACAACGCCAATATCTGTGCACACGGCCGCAGCGGCATGACGGCCTGCACTCGTTGTCTGGATGCCTGTCCGACAGATGCCATTACCTCACTGGGCGACAGTATCGAGGTGAATCCCGGCCTGTGCCAGGGGGCGGG
>DMKK01000289.1:5496-6400 GCA_003454335.1 Gammaproteobacteria bacterium
GCGGTATTGCTGTTCCATGATGGTGAGGCTGGTCGTGATATGGTGGCGGCACTGGCCTCCGGGTTACCGGAACATATCCTGCCTGTTGAGGTTGAAGAGCTTGGCAGCGCAGGGATGGATACCTGGTTGTCGGCGCTGGCCTACGGTGCGTCTGCCGTGGTGCTGCTGGGGATGCCCCGGTCACCGCAGTCGGTGGTGGCTGAAGTGCATGCGCAGCTGGAGACCGCACGTGCCGTGCTGGCTGGCATGGGCTATCCCCCCGAGGTGCTGCTGTATACCGAACAGCAGGCGTCCGACCTCATCAATACCATCAGTGACATGGCGATGCTGGCCGCAACGAAACCTGCCGGATTTGCCGGTCTTGATGAAAAACGCACGGTTATTCGCCTTGCCGTTGAACACCTGTTCGAAGTCGCGCCGCACTCGCGCCCGCTGGTTACACTGCCTGCCGGCGCACCCTTTGGTGAGGTATTACTCGACCAGGCGCGGTGTACGCTCTGCATGGCCTGCGTGTCCCAGTGCCCTGCCGGGGCTCTGCTTGCCGGTGATGACATGCCGCGGCTGGATTTTATTGAAGCCAATTGTGTGCAGTGCGGCCTGTGTTGCAGAACCTGCCCGGAGGATGCGATTGCGATTACGCCGCGCTATCTCTACGATTACCGGCAACGCAACAGTCGCAGGGTGTTGCATGAGGAGGCGCCGTTTGACTGCATTCGTTGTGGCAAACCGTTTGCAACCCGCAGTGTCATTGAAAACATAAGCAGAAAAATGCAGGGTCATGCCATGTTCAAGGGTGCCGCACTGGAACGCATCAGGATGTGCGAGGATTGCCGGGTGCAGGATATTTACGGCGATGAGGCTAGCGATGCGCAGATTGCCATTGAACCGTCATTGCCGGGAGGGG
>DMKK01000289.1:6467-15396 GCA_003454335.1 Gammaproteobacteria bacterium
CGTGCTGAACTGTACGTATTGCTGGGTACCTTGCTGTCCGGCCCGCCGGATGAATCCATTCTTGAATTGCTACAGGATATCGATGCCGGCGCGCCGGATGCGAGCCCTATGACGGCAACCTGGCAGGCGCTGCAGGCCGCTGCCCGGGAGACGGATCCCGAGCAGTTGGCCGATGAATATTTCAATTTATTCATAGGGTTGGGCCGTGGCGAGCTGGTTCCCTATGCCTCTTTCTATATCCATGGTTTTCTTATGGAAAAAGTGCTAGCCTCGCTGAGAAACGAGCTGCACAAGCTCGGTTTTGAATTGCAGGAGGGTATTTCAGAGCCGGAAGACCACGTGGCTGCCCTGTGTGAAACCATGGGGATGATAATTTCAGAATCTGGTCTATCCTTGGAGGAACAGTCGGCATTTTTCCAGGCCTACATTGCGAGCTGGATGGTGACATTCTTTACAGAGCTCGGCGAGGCGCAGTCGGCCGACTTTTATCAGGCCGTCGCGCGGCTGGGGCAACAGTTTCTGGAAATTGAATCGCAGTATCTTTCCATGCAAGTGTAAGTGCCATGCAAATGTAAGCGGATAAAAAATTTCCGGTCGGAGGAAGTTATGAAAAAGGATAAGACGCGTTTTACGGCAGACCGCAGGATGTTTCTCAAAGGCGCCGCCGTTGCCGGTGGGGCCGCCACACTCACTGCCGTATCAGCAACCGGTCTGGTCGAACCTGACACTGAATCAGCCGCTGAATCAGACCTTGGGACAGCACCTGTAGCGGCTGACAAGACCGTTTCAAAGGGATATCACGAAACCCGGCACATCAAGGATTATTATCGGATACTCAGATCCTGATCCGGGTAGGCCTGCCTTTTCGGCAGGCAGGGGAGAAGTGCTGGAACAGCGTAAGTTGAAGATTTCCGGAGGCTGGATATGAAGCTGGTCAAGAAACAGGATACTGATGCATCAAGCGTACGTGCCGCCCTGCTCGGCGGGACCGTCGATCGCCGCACTTTTCTGAAACGTTCCGGCATTACCGCAGGCGGTATCGCTGCTGCCGGAACGCTGTCCATGTCGATGATGAAAAAGGCTGCCGCCACGGAACGTACTGCGACGGACGAAGGCAATCCTGCCCAGATACGCACCATCTGTACCCACTGCTCGGTCGGCTGCGGCATCTACGCAGAAGTCGAAAACGGTGTGTGGACCGGCCAGGAACCGGCCTTCGACCATCCCTTCAATCGCGGTGCACATTGTGCCAAGGGTGCCTCGGTCAGGGAGCACGGGCATGGCGAACGCCGGCTGAAATACCCGACCAAGCTGGTAAACGGTAAATGGACGAAGGTCTCCTGGGAGCAGGCCATCAACGAGATCGGTGACCAGATGTTGTCCATCCGTGAACAGTCCGGTCCGGATTCTGTCTACTGGCTGGGTTCTGCCAAGCACAACAACGAACAGGCCTATTTGTTCAGCAAGTTTGCCGCCCTGGCCGGTACCAACAACATGGACCACCAGGCGCGTATCTGCCACTCCACCACGGTTGCCGGGGTGGCGAATACCTGGGGTTATGGTGCCATGACCAACTCCTACAACGATATTCATAATAGCCAGGCAATCCTGATCATCGGCGGCAATCCTGCCGAGGCACACCCGGTATCACTACAGCACCTGTTCCGGGCCACGGAACGCAACAAGGCGCCGCTGATTGTGATTGATCCGCGCTTTACCCGTACTGCGGCACACGCCAATCAGTACATGCGCATTCGTCCGGGTACGGACGTGCCGGTGGTCTGGGGCATGCTCTGGCATATTTTCGAGAACGGCTGGGAAGACAAGGAATTCATCAGGCAGCGTGTCTACGGTATGGACGAGATTCGTGCCGAAGTCGCCAAGTGGACACCGGATGAAGTCGAGCGGGTTTCCGGGGTGCCGGAAGAGACTATCAAGCGCGCTGCGCAAACCATGGCGGAGCATCGTCCGGGTACGCTGATCTGGTGCATGGGCGGTACCCAGCACACGGTCGGTAACAACAATACCCGCGCGTACTGCATCTTTCAGCTGGCGCTCGGCAATATGGGTGTCAGCGGTGGTGGTACCAACATCTTTCGCGGTCACGACAACGTACAGGGCGCGACCGATTTTGGCGTACTGAGTCATACGCTGCCCGGTTACTACGGTCTGTCGGAAGGTGCATGGAAGCACTGGGCGAAGGTGTGGGACGTGGACTATGAATGGCTGTCGAGTCAGTTTGACCAGGGCAGTTATGAAGAGTCCAAGGGAAAACCGGCCAGGCCCATGAACACCAAGGGTATCCCGGTGTCGCGCTGGATCGACGGCGTGCTGGAAGACAAGGCCAACATCGCCCAGAAAGACAATGTGCGTGCCATGGTGTTCTGGGGGCATGCGCCCAACAGCCAGACGCGCGGCACCCAGATGAAAGAGGCGATGGAAAAACTGGACCTGATGGTGATCATCGATCCCTATCCAACCGCCAGTGCCGTGATGCAGGATCGCACCGACGGGGTCTACCTGTTGCCGGCGGCGACCCAGTTCGAGACCTATGGGTCGGTCACCGCCTCCAACCGTTCATTGCAATGGCGTGACCAGGTGATTGATCCCCTGTTCGAGTCATTGCCTGATCACACCATTATGTTCAAGTTCGCCAAAAAGCTGGGGTTTGCCGACGAGTTGTGCAAAAACATCCAGGTGACCAATGATGAGCCCCTGATTGAAGACATTACCCGTGAATTCAACAAGGGTATGTGGACCATCGGTTATACCGGTCAGAGCCCGGAACGTCTGAAAGAACACCAGCAAAACTGGCACACCTTCGACTACACCACGCTGGAGGCCAAGGGTGGTCCGGCCAATGGTGATGCTTATGGTTTGCCCTGGCCCTGCTGGGGAACCGCCGAAATGCGCCACCCGGGCAGTCCCAATCTGTATGACACCAGTAAACCGGTGGCGAAGGGTGGCCTGAATTTTCGGGCGCGCTTCGGGGTGGAACGCGATGGCGTCAACCTGCTTGCCGAGGGTTCCTGGAGCAAGGGGGCCGAGATCAAGGACGGTTACCCGGAATTCACGGCTGATATCCTGAAGAAGCTCGGCTGGTGGGATGACCTGAGCGACGCTGAAAAGGCGCTTGCCGATGGCAAGAACTGGAAGACCGACCTGTCCGGTGGCATTCAGCGTGTGGCCATCAAACATGGCTGTGCGCCGTTCGGTAATGCCAAGGCACGTGCCGTGGTCTGGACCTTTCCGGACCAGGTGCCGATTCATCGGGAACCCCTGTATACCTCGCGGCGTGACCTGGTGGAGAAGTACCCTACCTACGCCGATCGCAAGAATTTTTACCGCCTGCCAACGCGTTATGAATCCATCCAGGAGAAGGATTACACCGGTGACTACCCGCTGATCATGACCAGCGGACGGCTGGTGGAGTATGAAGGCGGTGGTGACGAAACCCGTTCAAACCCCTGGCTGGCCGAGTTGCAGCAGCACATGTTTGCCGAGATCAATATCGTTGATGCCAACAATAACAACATCAAGGATGGCCAGCAGATGTGGCTGGAAGGGCCGGAAGGCGGTCGGATAAAGATTATGGCAAAGGTCACTCAGGAGGGTGTTGCACCCGGTGTGGTGTGGATGCCGTTTCACTTTGCGGGACACTTCGAGGGCAAGGACCTCAGGGACAAATATCCAAAAGGCAGCGATCCCTACGTGCTGGGAGAGGCCGCCAATACCGCAATGACCTACGGATATGATTCCGTTACCCAGATGCAGGAAACCAAGTGTTCCCTGTGCCGCATCACCCCCGCTTGAGAGGAGATTGAATCATGGCCCGAATGAAGTTTCTCTGTGATGCGCAACGCTGTATTGAATGCAACGCCTGTGTGACGGCCTGCAAAAATGAAAATGAGGTTCCCTGGGGTGTCAATCGTCGCCGTGTGGTGACCATTAATGATGGCTCGCCCGGTGAGCGTTCCATGTCGGTAGCCTGCATGCATTGTTCGGATGCACCCTGTGCGGCGGTGTGTCCGGTGGATTGTTTTTATACCACGGACGATGGCGTGGTACTGCACGACAAGGATATCTGTATTGGTTGCGGTTACTGCTTTTATGCCTGTCCGTTTGGCGCGCCACAGTTTCCCAAGAGCGAAGCCTTTGGTTCGCGCGGCAAGATGGATAAATGCACTTTCTGCGGCGGCGGACCGGAAGCGGACAATTCACCGGAGGAGTATGCGAAGTACGGCAGTAACCGGCTGGCTGAGGGCAAGTTACCGTTGTGTGCCGAGATGTGTGCGACGCGTTCCCTGATTGCCGGAGATGGCGACACGGTCTCCGAAATCTTCCGCGAACGTGTGACCTGGCGTGGTGCTTCCGGTCTCACCTGGGGCTGGGGGGTTGCCTATGGCAAGAAAGGTATACGCCGCGGTCATGATGTCGAGGGCAAGGCTACGGGTGGTGATTGAGTCATCGGCGGTATCTGGAGAAGGACAGGTCGCAATGGCTGCCCATAAGAAAACAGGCGCACGGCATCACCGCATAATTGTCTGGTCGTTGCTGTCACTGGTTGGCTTGACGCTGTTGCTGCCGTTGATTCCCTATGCCGTTGCCTATGTGAATCCTGAAACGGGCGGTGTGCCGAATCCGGGCGCGGATCTCTGGCGTGCTGTGCGTGAGGCAGATGTGGGTACGACCCAGGTGCAGGGTGTTGATACCGGTGTTTTGATCAATGCAAACGGTGAGCGCTGGCGTCACTTTCGTATGAATCAGTTGATACCTATTGGCGCCATGCTGATGGGCAGCGTGCTGGCGCTGATTGTGTTGTTCTATCTGGTGCGTGGTCCGTTGCGTATACAGGGTGGGCCAAGTGGCAAGAAAATTCAGCGCTTCAGCGTATTCGAGCGAATCACTCACTGGTTTACCGTCAGCCTGTTCTGGTTGCTGGCTCTCACCGGGCTGATACTGCTGTATGGCCGCTTCGTGTTGATCCCGGTGCTGGGGCCGGAGGGGTTTGGCTTGACCGCCTCGGCCTGCAAGGAGGCACACAACCTGTTCGGTCCGATGTTCCTGGTTGCGATTCTGATGATGTTCGTGACTTTCGTGAAGGACAATATATATGCACGCGGAGACCTGAACTGGCTGTTGAAAGGCGGCGGCATGCTGGGTGGCGGGCATGTCAGTGCCGGACGTTTTAATGCGGGCGAGAAAATCTGGTTCTGGATTGCTGTGCTGGGCGGTTTGGTGCTATCGGCATCCGGTCTGGTGCTGGATTTTGCAGTATTCGGACAGGGTCGCGCGGTGATGGAAATTTCCCATGTCCTGCACGGTATTGCGGCACTGGTTGTGATCACGGTGTCATTCGGTCATGTCTATCTGGGGACCGCTGGTGTTGAAGGTACGATCGGTAGCATGACAAACGGTTATGTCGATGAGGCCTGGGCAAAAACACATCACGATCGCTGGTATGCCGAAGTCAAGGCGGCCGCGGGTAAGACAGAGGAGGCTGGATCGGTTGGTGGCGGGGCGACTGCATCGAGTGTAGTCAGTCCGGTGCGTGATGGGTGAGAACACAGGAGTAAGGCAATCATGTTCCACTGGCGTAAGACATAGCGTTCCTTCTCCCATCGGGAGAGGGGAATGTTGTTTTCAGATGCAGTTAGTAAAAAGGACGCACCATGTTTGCACAACTTGTAGACGGAATATTTTGGAACATAGCACTATGGGTGTTCGGCATTGGCGTGTTGTGGCGCATCCTGTCGATCTTCCGGGTCCGTAACAAAGTGGATTATTCAGTGCCGCGTGGTTCAGGTCTGGCCGGCGCGATTGGGGCCAACCTGCGGCGTTTCATCCCGCGTCGTGAAATGATTTCGCGTACCCGGCTGCAGGTGGTTGCCGGCTACCTGTTTCACCTTGGCCTGTTTGCGCTGCTGGTCTTCGCGGCGCCGCACGTATTGTTCATCGAGGCACAGACCGGACTGAACTGGACGCCGATGCCGTACTGGGCGTTCATTGTTTCGGCGCAGCTTGCCTTCATCGGCCTGATGCTATTGTGGTTCCATCGCGTCATGCACCCGGTGACAAGATTGATTTCGGATGCCGATGATCATATTGCAGCCATCCTGACATTCGTAGTGATGCTCACCGGTTGCATGGCACTGATCGAGGGATTTGACGGCCTGCGGGTATTACACCGCTTTATGGTTGAGCTGTGGCTGGTGTACTTCCCGTTCAGCCGGTTGATGCATGCTTTCATGTTTATCCCCAGCCGTGCCTTTACGGGAGCCTGGTTTGGCCGCCGCGGGGTGAAGGCATGATCTATTCGGCCAACGGGAGAGCAAGCTGATGAGTGACAGCCTGGAACGCGGGCTTGAAGCCATGCGTGGTCAAATGGATGCGCGTGTGATGTCCTATATGTCGACCTGCGTGCATTGCGGTATTTGTGCAGATGCCTGTCTTTTCTATACGGAAACCGGGGATGCACGTTACACACCGATCTACAAGACCGAACCGCTACGCAAGCTGTGGCGGCAGGAATATACCTTCTGGGGCAAACTTGCGGCCAGCATGGGCTTGTCGAAGAAACTCACTGAACAGGACCTTGCTGACTGGGAAGAACTGGTCTATGACGGCTGTACCATGTGCAGTCGCTGCAGCATGGTGTGCCCGGTGGGTGTTGATATCGCCTACATGATCCGCAAGGTGAAGGAAGGGCTGTCCGCAGCCGGCTTTTCACCCGGGGACCTGGTAGAGGCCGGCAAGCGTGCCGTGGAGATCGGCAGCCCCATGGGTGTCACACTGAAAACCCTGGAAGCGACTATTCGGGCACAGGAGAAGGAGACCGGACTCAAGATGCCACTGGATGTCGAGGGCGCCGACTACCTGTGCCTGTTCTCTTCCGGCGAGATTGCCGGCTTCCCGGAATTCATCGGTTCACTGGCAAAGATATTCAAGGCAGGCGACGTGTCCTGGACCATCAGCAGCGATTATTTCGAGGCAACCAATACTGGCGTACAACTGGGTAATTCGGGAATGGCGGCTACTCTGGTCGAGCGCGTGGTTGCCGCGGCGGAAAAACTGAAAGTGAAATATGTTATCAGTCCCGAGTGCGGCCATGCCTATACCACCCTTCGCTGGGATGCGCCGAATTTTATTGGCCGGCCATTGCCCTTCAAGGTTGTGCATATCATGGAATTGCTGGACGAATTGCGTCGCGATGATCGTCTGAAAACCGAAGGCTTTACCAATGAGAAGCTCAGTTATCACGATCCCTGTAACGCCGGGCGTCGTGGTGGCGTGCTGGACCAGCCCCGCAAGCTGTTAAACATGGTGGCGCCGAACTTTGTCGAGTTACCCGAGACAGGTGCCATGAACTGGTGCTGTGGTGGTGGCGGTGGTGTCAGCTCCAACGAGCGTGCCGATGAATTGCGCCTGAAAGTTTTCAGTGCCAAGAAACGGCAGCTGGATGCAGTAAACGTAGAAGGGCTGGTGACCGCCTGTTCAAACTGCCGGCATATGCTGGAAGACGGCCTGGAAGATAACGAGATGTACGAGGTCGAGTTGCTGGGCATTACCGAACTGATTGCAGACCACCTGGCCGGGGATGGTGTTTGACGGCATGCCTGGCCCGTACTATGTACCTTGTGTATCCCCGGCATTCCATTCGCCACTGCGGCCGCCGGACTTGTGCAGCAGGCGTATATCCTCGATGACCATGCCGCGGTCCACTGCCTTGCACATGTCATAAATGGTCAGTGCAGCGACCGAAGCCGCGGTGAGGGCTTCCATTTCGACACCGGTCTGCCCCTTGAGCCGGCAGGCGGTGGTGATATGGACGCAGTTGTTGTCAGCGTCCAGCGTGATATCGACGTCAATGCCGGTGAGCAGCAAAGGATGACACATCGGGATCAGTTCGGCACAGCGCTTGGCGGCCTGGATGCCGGCAACCCGGGCGACTGCGATGACGTCGCCTTTTTTATGACCACCGGACTCGATAAGCTGCAGGGTCTCCGCGGCCATGCGCACCCGGCCTCCGGCACGCGCTTCGCGTGTCGTCTCGGGCTTGTCGCCAACGTCGACCATGCGTGCGGCGCCACTGGCATCAATATGGGTGAGTTTGCTCATGGTGAATAACAATACTTGATTATGGAATGTTGTGCATGAAAAGCCCTTTTGCAAATCTGATTGTACTCTTCCTGTTCCTGGTTGCTACGCACTCACTGGCCGGTGAACGCCAGGTGGTGCGCATGGCCATCACTACCAGTACTGAAAACTCGGGCCTGCTTGCGGTTATTCAACCGGCCTTTGAGCAGGCGCTGGACATCAGGGTACATATCATTGCGGTGGGTACCGGCAAGGCGCTGGAACTGGGGCGGCGCGGTGATGTCGATGTGGTGCTGGTGCATGCGCGGCTGGCTGAGGAGGCATTCGTGGCGGCCGGTTTTGGTGTGGCCCGTCATGAGATTATGTACAACGATTTTATTATTGTCGGTCCGGAGGATGATCCTGCCGGTGTGCGCGGCATGCAGGATGCCGGCAAGGCACTGCTACAGATCGAGGCTGCTGCAGCCCCCTTCGTGTCACGTGGTGATGACTCCGGTACCCACAAGAAGGAACAGGTGATCTGGCAACAGGCCGGTATTGAACCGCAGGGGCACTGGTACCGGCAGGTGGGTCAGGGCATGGGCAAGAGCCTGCAGATTGCCGGTGAGATGCAGGCCTACACGCTGGTTGACCGTGGTACCTGGCTGGCCCACCGTGCAACTATCCCGCTCAAACTGCTGGTGTTCGATGGCGCTGACCTGAAAAATGCCTACGGTATTATCGCGGTCAGCCCGGAACGTTTCCCGGATGTACATTATTCAGAGGTAGAACGCCTGATTCGCTGGTTTGAGTCCGATGCGGCACATGCCCTGATTGCCGGCTACCGCGTCGA
>DMKK01000289.1:15470-15874 GCA_003454335.1 Gammaproteobacteria bacterium
TTGTGGGTCATTATTTTTACCTCCTTTAGCGTCTCGGTGCGGGCGATCCTGATAGCGGCACCCCTCGCCTTTGTCGTGGCTTTCCTGATGGCACATCTGCGTTACCGCGGACGGCGCACCATGATTGCCGGTTTCAGTGCGCTGCAGTCGATTCCTGCCGTGGTGGTCGGTTTGACGGTGTACCTGGTGTTTTCCCGCAGTGGCCCGCTGGGCGACCTGCAATTGCTGTTTACCCATTCGTCGATGATTATCGGGCAGATACTGCTGTCGTTCCCGCTACTGGTTGCGCTGAGCCACGCAGCCTTTCAGGCGGCCGATCGGCGTGTCTGGGAAACCTCGGTCACCCTGGGAGCAAAACCGTACCATGCCTTCATGACGCTGTTGCATGAAATCCGTTTCGGACT
>DMKK01000289.1:15956-17084 GCA_003454335.1 Gammaproteobacteria bacterium
AATATTCCGACGGCCATCGCGCTGGAGACAACCAAGGGCGAGTTTGCACAGGCGATTGCACTGGGCATGGTGTTACTGGCACTGGCACTGCTGCTGAATGGCCTGCTGGCCTTTTTCCAGGGACGAGGTGAAATGTCATCATGAGTAAAATTATCCACTACAGCGCATTGCGCAAGACCGTGCATGGCCAGTTGTTGCTGGACATCGATTCCCTGGAGATTCATGAGCAGGCCTGTGTTGCACTCAGTGGTCGCAACGGCGCCGGCAAATCTACCCTGATGCGGATCATCGCAGGTCTTGAGGTCCCGGACAGTGTTACGGTGATCTTTGACGGCCAGGCAATGCCCTGGCGGCGTGCCTGCCAGCGGATGCGCACCCACGTCATCTATTTACATCAGAATCCGTACCTGTTTGATCGCAGCGTTACCGATAATATTGCCTATGGCCTGCGCCATCAGAAGCTGTCGATCAAGGATATTTCCCGCAAGGTCGCAGAGGCGCTGGACTGGGCTGGCATCAGTCATCTGCAAATGCGTAACGCCCGTGAACTGTCCGGTGGCGAGCGCCAGCGGGTGGCATTTGCGCGGGCCCGTATATTGAGTCCAAGAGTTTTGCTGCTGGATGAGCCGATGACCAACATGGATAGCGAGGCGCGTGAACAGACTTACCGGATGATCAAGCGGCTCAAGGATGATGGTGTCAGCATCCTGCTGGCCACCCACGAGTTCCATACCGTGGCGCATTTGTGTGATACACACCTGTCGCTGGAGTCCGGCAGTCTGCGGCCCCGGTCGATTGACTCGGCAGGCGGTGAGCGTAAGATCATTCCCTGCGGTTAGGGCCCTGCGGTGCCGCACCGGTACAATATGACGTTTGGTATCATATAAAAATATTTGTCGGATGTGCTGAGTAACACGAAGCGCATCGATCGCGAAATGATGCGCTTCGTGTTACTCAGCACATCCTGCAGATTGCCGTTTTTATTTATGGAATAATCACTATGCAGAATAATGAAATTGAAAAGCAGCCCGGTTGCTGTGAAGATGAATTGAACACCGGCCTGCTGACGGTTGCCGAGGCGCGGACACGCATACTGGAAAGCGTGACTGCTATTGGCGAGACAGAATC
>DMKK01000289.1:17204-17878 GCA_003454335.1 Gammaproteobacteria bacterium
GGTCGCCCCTGGTTGACAGCGATCGAACCCGGGCAGTCAGTACAGATCATGACCGGCGGTATGATGCCGGAGGGCGCGGATACCGTTGTCATGCAGGAGCATGTGGAGCGTGATGGCGACACTGTGCGTATCGGCAGTGGTCACAAGCCCGGTCAGAATGTACGTTCTGCCGGTGAGGATCTCACTGCCGGGCAGCCGGTGTTCGCTGCGGGCAAGCGCCTTACCTCGGCCGATATCGGTGTGCTGGCATCACTCGGGCTGGGTGAGGTCAGCGTCACGCGGCGTCTCAAGGTTGCCTTCTTTTCCACCGGGGATGAATTGCGTGCGGTAGGGGAGCCACTGGGTCCCGGTGAGATCTATGACAGCAACCGCTATACCCTGTATGGCATGCTGAAGAAACTTGATGTCGAGATTGTCGATATGGGCGTGGTGCGCGACCGGCGTGACCTGATAGAACAGGCATTTAACGACGCGGCTGCAAAAGCTGATGCTATCGTAACCTCGGGCGGTGTCTCCGTTGGCGAGGCTGATTTTGTCAAGGAGACACTGGAAAAACTCGGCAGCATGTCGTTCTGGAAAATCGCCATGAAGCCGGGACGGCCGGTGACCTTCGGGCATATTAACGATGCCGTGTTCTTTGGCCTGCCGGGCAATCCGGTCTCCGTCATGGTGAC
>DMKK01000107.1 GCA_003454335.1 Gammaproteobacteria bacterium
AATATGACACTTCAGTTGCAACAGATCACGAGTGTAGCCAACCAGTTCAGCGAGGGTAAATGTTTCCGGGCCACACAGATCCAGGCGCTCACCACTGGTTGCGTCGCCAATTGACCGGCACATGGCTTCGACAACGTCGGTGACGCAGACGGGTGCAAAGCGGCTGTCGGGACAGGCGAGCGGAAACACCGGTCCGGCAATTTTCAGCAGGGTGGCAAAGCGGTTAAAAAAGCTGTCGCCGTTACCGAAGATGACCGAGGGACGAAAACTGGTGACCACCAGGCCCTGGTCTGCAGCGCCATGTACAAGATCCTCACCCTCACCCCTGGTTTTCAGGTACAGGCTGTTTGGTTCCCCGGCCGCTGCGTTGAGTGCGCTCATGTGCAACAGCCGGGAGACGCCGCTGGCGGTCGCTGCGGCAACTATTTTTTCTGGTAATTCGACGTGTGCCTGTCTGAAACCAGCGCCTTTATTGCCGGTTTCATTGAGGATGCCAACCAGGTTGATCACCACATCGGCTCCTTCGAATTGCTGGCGCAGGGCGTCGGCATTATGCACGTTGGTTTCTACCAGGGTGACATCCGGGTTGACGATTAATTCGCGATGGCGTTCACGCCGGCGGGTCAGGATTCGTACCTTGTAGCCGTGTTGTGTCAAGCGGTTTGCAAGGTGCTGGCCGACAAAGCCGGTACCGCCGGTTATACAGATAGTCTCATGGTGCATTTGATATCCCTGGTAATTATGGCTGTGTTTGATTTCACTGCTGTCCCCTCACCCCAACCCTCTCCCGTAGGGAGAGGGAGTTAACGGCACAGCAGTGGTTTGATTTACTTGCTGCCTGCATAAGAGCCTGCGGGTTTTATGACAGGCATGTGTTGCTGTAAGGGTGTTTCAGGCTGCTCCATGCGCCAGTCATAAATCGCCATATAGGCGAGTATGCGCTGCACATATTTGCGCGTCTCACTGTAGGGTATCAGTGCAATCCAGCTGTCGGCTGTCTGTTCCTCATCTTTGGGAAGCCAGCGCTCTACCCGGTGTGGCCCGGCATTATAGGCCGCTGAGGCAAGGACGATGTTTTTGTCATACTGGTCCATGACCTGTTTCAGATAAGCCGATCCAATGGTGATGTTCTTGTCGGGCTGGTACAGCAGGCGGGTGCTGCCCAGCGGGATATTATATTTTCTTGCTGTCGCGAGTCCGGTTCTCGGCATTAGCTGCATCAGTCCCATGGCGCCTGCGGGCGAGCGGGCATCCTTGTTAAAGGCGCTTTCCTGCCGGATGACGGCATACACATGCGCCGGTTCCAGCTGCTTGTTCTGTGCCACGTGTTTGATGTCGCTTTTATAGTCCAGCGGGAAGCGCAATTTCAGGTCACTGTAGTCCTGCGCGCTGGCAACGGTCATGATGGCGCGATCATGCCAGCCCCATCGATCTGCCAGTACTGCCGCAAGTTTCAGTTCGTCACTGGAAAAATTGCGGGTTGCCGCGGCCCACTCCCGGTGTGCATCTATGAACATGGCCGCCAGGAATAATTCATGGGCGCGCACCAGTCCCGGTTGCCGGCTTAACTGTTCGAGTGCAGCTTCGTCATATGCAAGCGGTTTGTTGCCCATCTGGTAGGGCCATTTCAGGCTGTCGGCGGCCAGGAAGCCATGATAGTCACGCTGTGTCGCCAGCACGGAAAATCTGTTTTCGGCCTGTGTCTGCTGGCCGGTTTTTGCCAGTGCCACGGCCTGCCAGTATTGCCACTCTTCCCGGTTGTTGGCTGCAAAATCAAGCAGGACAGTGGCGTGTTCAAGTACCGCATTCCAGTCCCTGTTTCTCACTGCCGTGCGCACGCGCCATTCGCGCACACTGGCATCGGCGGCATCTTCCGGTACGGCAACCAGCCAGTCGTGCGCGTGCGGAAGCTTTTGCCAGTTTGCTGACATGGCTATCTTTTTTTCAAGTTGACCGGTTTCTTCCGGCGTAAAGCTGTAACGGGGTTTCAGTGAGGTCCATCTTTTATGGGCCTGGTCCGCGTCGGTACGGGCAATGCGACGGATGCTGTAGAGGATTATTTCGCGTGCCTCGGGCGTGTCTTTTTTCAGTTCCGGTGACGCCAGTGTTCTCGCCGGTTTTGCGCGGGCCGCGCGCCACAGGCTAACCCAGGCGGCATCGCTGTCAGGCAGGCGTTTTGCCAGGTAGCGGGCGAGTCCCGGGTTGCCACTGTTCATGGCCATGCGAATACGCTGCCATAACAGGTCCCGGGTGATCTTGTTGTTGTCCTCGAGATAGCGGAAGGCCGGGTCGCAGGCCTTTTCCTGGGATGTTCCAATCATCCAGAGCTTCAGGGCATGCTCCACCAGGCCGGCTGTCTGCCCGGTTTTTATCTGCGCCTGCAGCTTGTAGCACTGTAGTTTAACCGGCTGCTTGCCGTGCCAGGTTTCCAGGTATTGTGGCCAGTCACGTTGTTTTGCCAGAGAATACAGCCACGACTGGCGTAACCGCCAGCCAAGCGGATCGTCCTTGTGTCGTTCGATGAATGCAGTGATTTCATCGGGGTTAGCCCGTTTCAGACGCCTGCGCAGGTCCTTGAACTGCAGGTAGGGGTACAGGGGGTAGTCCTGCAGTTGGCCCGCCAGCTGCCGGTAATTGCCTGCCCGGTTTTCATCCAGCGCCTTGTCTGCCTTCAGGAACAGGGCGCGTTCCTTCTTGTAGGGATCGCTGTCGATGGCAGGGGTTGCACCGGTGGTGGCAGTGAGCAGGCAGGTGAGGCCGATAAAGAGTCTGATGATGTCTTGCATGGTCCGCTATAGTTACAGAAAATCAGACGGGCTCATAGAAGGAATTTTCATATGACATTTAAATCGGTTAATCCGGCAGATGGCAGGACGGTCGCGGAGATCGGGGCGTTTACACCAGGCGAGCTTGAATCTGCATTGCATCAGGCGGCACAGGCTGCACCGCACTGGCGCCGGCAGACGCTCGCAGAACGCTGCCGGCTGCTGCAACAGGCGGCAGCCATTTTACGAGAGCGGGCGGAAGGTTTTGCCCGCATGATGACCCTGGAAATGGGCAAGCCGATCAGCGAGGCACGTGCTGAGATCGAAAAAAGTGCCTGGGGCTGTGAATTTTATGCTGCCGAAGGGCCGGGATTTCTGTCTGACGAGGAAATCACCTCGGATGCCGGGCGCAGTCTGGTGGTTTACCAGCCATTGGGTACGGTGCTGGCGGTGATGCCCTGGAATTTTCCCTTCTGGCAGGTATTCCGTTTTGCAGCACCGGCGCTGCTTGCCGGCAACACCGGCCTGTTGAAGCATGCCTCCAATGTGCCGCAGTGCGCGTTGGCCATTGAATCCGTATTTACAGATGCCGGTTTTCCGGCAGGTGTGTTTCGGACCCTCATGATTCCATCGTCGCAGGTGGAGGGCGTCATACAGGACCCGCGGGTACAGGCGGTGACATTGACCGGCAGTGAGCCGGCGGGCCGCCAGGTGGCGGCGACTGCCGGCGCGCAGATCAAAAAGTCCTTGCTGGAACTTGGCGGTTCCGATCCCTTTATCGTACTGGAAGATGCTGACCTGGAACTGGCCGTCGAGCAGGCAGTGGTCTCGCGGTTTCTGAATACCGGCCAGAGTTGCATCGCTGCCAAACGCTTTATTGTGGTCGATGCCATTGCCGAGGCATTTATTGATCGCTTCAGGGTGGCCGTCGAGGCTCTGGTCATGGGCGATCCGCTGGATGATGACACCCGGCTGGGCCCCATGGCCCGTGCTGACCTGCGGGACGAGTTGCATCAGCAGGTGGTAGACAGTATTGCCCAGGGTGCCGTTGCAGTGACCGGCTGTCGCCCTGCAGCTGGCGACGGTGTTTACTATCAGGCCTCGATTCTGGATCACGTCAGGCCCGGTGTGCGTGCCTATACCGAAGAACTTTTTGGACCGGTTGCGAGCATTATTCGGGCTGCCGATGAAAATGAGGCAATTTGTATCGCCAATGACACCGATTTCGGGCTTGGTGGCAGTGTGTGGACCCGTGACAGCGAGCGCGGTGAGCGTATTGCACGGCAGCTGGAGTGTGGTTCTGCCTTTGTGAACGGGCTGGTGAAGAGCGACCCGCGCCTGCCTTTTGGTGGTATCAAACATTCCGGCTATGGCCGGGAACTGTCTCGGCTGGGTATCCATGAGTTTGTGAATGCCAAAACCATTTGGATTCGTTAGTCTTTTTCGAGATTTATTCGCGGATGCGATCCGCTCCTGCGAATCTTTATTATTCGTGTAGGAGCGGCGTCGCCTACATGGAT
>DMKK01000210.1 GCA_003454335.1 Gammaproteobacteria bacterium
ATATTGGCCGCATCCAGTGCCGCATCTGCCTGTTTGCCGGTAATACCCTTGTCGATCAGGTCAACCAGGAACAGGTGGTCATCGGTACCACCGGAAACAATCTTGTAGCCGCGTGACAGCATGACCTCGACCATGGCACGGGCATTCTTCAACACCTGGTGCTGATATTCCCGGAACGCCGGTTCCATCGCCTCTTTCAGGGCCACGGCCTTGGCGGCGATCACATGCATCAGCGGCCCGCCCTGGATGCCAGGAAAGATCATCGAGTTCAGCTTCTTCTCTACCGTTTCATTGGCGCGCGCCATAATCAGACCACCCCGCGGACCACGCAGGGTCTTGTGGGTCGTGGTCGTCGTAACATCGGCGATCTTGACCGGACTCGGATAGATGCCAGCGGCCACCAGTCCCGCCACATGAGCCATATCAACCAGCAACCAGGCACCCACACTGTCGGCAATATCCCGGAAACGTTGCCAGTCGACCCGCAATGAATAGGCCGAGAATCCGGCAACCACCATCTTCGGCCGGTGCTCTTGCGCAAGTGCCTCGACCTGGTCGTAGTCAATGGCACCGGTCTCGAGGTCCAGTCCATATTGCACGGCATTGAAAATCTTGCCGGAAAAATTGACTTTGGAACCGTGCGTCAGATGCCCACCGGCATCCAGACTCATCCCGAGGATAGTGTCACCCGGTTGCAGCAGCGCAAAATACACGGCCTGGTTGGCCTGTGAACCGGAATGTGGTTGCACATTTGCGTAATCTGCGTCGAACAGGGCTTTGGTACGATCAATAGCCAGTTGCTCGGCAACATCCACATATTCACAGCCACCGTAGTAACGTTTGCCGGGATAGCCTTCGGCATACTTATTGGTCAACACCGAACCCTGTGCCTCCAGCACCCGCGGGCTGACATAATTTTCCGAGGCAATCAGCTCAATATGATCTTCCTGCCGCTGACACTCTCCCTGCAAGGCATCCCAGAGTTCCTCGTCATAACCGGCAATGCGCATATCATTATCAAACATTTCAGATAACCTTATGATGTGGGGTAGAAATATTCCTACTATTTCAGCAGCGCCAGATAATAGCCGATCTGCCAGGTGCATGCTAATTGATCATTTTGGTCATTCTTCAAGCAACGCCTTGACCACCGCTGACCATGCCAGGGCCAGGTTACCCCGGTTGTAGCCGCCCCCGCCCATGGCCAGCAACCGGCCCTGACAATGCTTTTCAGCCAGCAATTTCAGGCGCTGCGCCGCATGCCCGTGTGCCGCCGGGGTATAACGCAGGTGCGTAATCGGATCACCGGCAATGCTGTCTGCACCACACTGGAACAAAATAAATTCCGGATTGTACTGGCCAATGAATGATTCTATCCGCTCCCAGGCCGGATAGAACTGTTCATCATCGGCTGCTGGCGGCATTGGGACATTCAACTTGGTACCGCGGGCGTCACCTTTCCCGGTTTCCTCTGCCCTGCCGGTACCGGGATACAGAAAGCGGCCATCCTCATGCAGGTCGGCAAAGATCAAGTCTGCATCGGACTCGAAGCTGTAGAACACCCCATCGCCATGGTGGGCATCGATATCCACATAGGCGATGCGCCGCAACCCGTGCTGCTGCCGCAGTGTTTCAATGGCAATACCGCAGTCGTTAAACACGCAAAACCCGGCCGCGCTGTCACGCCGCGCATGGTGCAGGCCCGCAATGGGTACAAACGCCTGCCGGCACTTCCCGTTGAGAATGCGCTCGATGGCATCCAGCACACTGCCCACGACAAAGCAGGCCGCTGCATAAACACCTGGAAACGCCGGCGTATCACCACCGTCCAGGTAACCTTCACCGCTGACCGACTGCCGGATAACACGCGCAACATATTCCGGCGTGTGGAAGCGTTCAATGACATCCTGCCCGACCGACACGGGGGCGCATTGAATAACATGCTGATCAAGACCGGTGGATTGCGCCTGTGTCCAGAAGGCACCCAGCCGATCCGGCCCGAAGGGATGCCCCTCACCAAACCCATAGCGGGCCAGCTCGTCACCGACGTAGACGCAGACGTGTGTCGACATGATGGGAGCACCTTCTCTGATTCATTTAAAACATAGGGTTACACAACATACCTGACAGCTAATATATTTCATAGCCGAAGGCCAGCTGCTCCCGGGACAGCTTTAAGGTATTGACATTTCAGTTATCTGGAGTGAATGTCTGCCGTCACCCAACGGTCACCGACAAGTATCATTGAACCAATGCCAACACATAGACGCACGCCACTGTTATTACTCTGGTTTTCTCTTGCTTCACTGTGCCAGGTGGCAACCGGCAACAATGAGTTTATCAGCCCGGAAAGCATCGACGGCACAACCATTGTCGATGCAGAAGGCCTTATTGATACAGTCACGCAAATCCCCGAGTTGATTTTGATCGACTCCAGAATCATCGCTGATCACAAGGAAGGTTTTATCGAGGGCTCTGTCAACCTGCCTGACACCGAGACCGACTGTAGCTCGCTCGCCAGCACCGTGCCCGGACTTGCCTCGCCCGTACTGTTTTACTGCAATGGCATCAAATGTGGCCGCAGCACCAGGGCGGCCATCATTGCCATTGATTGCGGCTATTCCAACATTTACTGGTTCCGCAATGGCATGGAGGAGTGGCAGGAGCAGGAGTATCCGCTGGTGCAATAAGCCCGGCACACCTTGCCCGGCAATCTGCGGCGTCTATAATGTGCCCCCTTATAACGTCCAGGGGTAGTCAGGCAGATGGCGCAGTACGTTTACACTATGAACCAGGTGGGCAAGGTTGTCCCACCCAAACGCAAGATTCTTGAGGACATATCCCTGTCCTTTTTTCCCGGCGCCAAGATTGGCGTGCTCGGGCTGAATGGCTCCGGCAAATCCACCCTGCTGCGTATCATGGCCGGTGAGGACACCGATATCGAGGGCGAGGCACGCGCCCAGGCCGGTATCAAGGTCGGCTATTTGTCACAGGAACCACAACTGGATCCCGGCAAGGATGTACGCGGCAATGTCGAGGAAGGTCTGGGTGAGGCAAAGACCCTGCTGGACCGTTTCAACGACATCAGCGCCCGTTTTGCCGAACCCATGAGTGATGATGAAATGACGGCCCTGCTGGAAGAACAGGGCAAACTGCAGGATGCCATCGATGCGACCGGCGGCTGGGAACTGGATCGCAAGCTGGAGATTGCCGCCGATGCCCTGCGGTTGCCCGCCTGGGACGCCGAGGTCAGCAAGCTCTCCGGTGGTGAACGCCGTCGCGTCGCCCTCTGCAAGCTGCTGCTCTCCAACCCGGATATGCTGCTGCTGGATGAACCGACCAACCACCTGGATGCAGAGAGCGTCGGCTGGCTGGAACGTTTCCTGGTCGAGTATCCGGGCACGGTGGTTGCCGTCACCCATGACCGCTATTTTCTGGATAATGCCGCCGGCTGGATCCTGGAACTTGACCGCGGCCATGGCATCCCCTGGGAAGGCAACTACTCTTCCTGGCTGGAACAAAAAGAGGAGCGCCTGGCAACCGAGGAGAAACAGGCTTCCTCACGCCAGAAAGCCATCAAGGCCGAACTGGAGTGGGTACGCTCGGGTGCAAAGGGCCGGCATGCCAAGAGCAAGGCGCGACTGGCACGCTTCGAGGAACTGACTTCACAGGACGCACAGCAACGCAACGAGACCAAGCAACTCTTCATACCGCCGGGTCCGCGACTCGGGGACCTGGTCATCGAGGCAAACCATCTCAGCAAGCGCTACGGCGACACCCTGCTCTATGAAGACCTCAACTTCAACCTGCCGCGCGGTGGTATCGTTGGCGTCATTGGTCCTAACGGTGCCGGTAAAACCACGCTGTTTCGCATGCTGACAGGAGCGGAACAACCCGACTCCGGTGAATTACGTATTGGCGAGACGGCGGATATTGCCTGTGTCGATCAAAGCCGTGACAGCCTGGATGACAGCAAAACCGTGTGGGAGGAGATCTCTGACGGCCAGGATATTATTACCGTCGGGAACAACGAACTGAATTCGCGCACTTACGTTTCACGTTTTAATTTCTCCGGGAGTGATCAGCAAAAACATGTCGGCGACCTGTCAGGGGGGGAACGCAACCGGGTACACCTGGCGAAACTCCTGAAGAGTGGCGGCACGGTCCTGCTGCTCGACGAACCCACCAACGACCTCGACGTGGAGACCCTGCGCGCACTGGAAGAAGCGCTGCTGGACTTCCCCGGTTGTGCCGTAGTGATCTCGCATGATCGCTGGTTCCTTGACCGGATAGCCACGCATATCCTTGCATTCGAGGGTGATAGTCAGGCAATCTGGTTTGAGGGTAATTACGCTGATTACGAGGCAGACAGGAAGCGCCGCCTGGGCGCAGATGCCGACCAGCCACATCGCATAAAGTACAAACGACTGGAAAAATAATTTATGTCCCGGACACTGAAAGAGAAACAACAGGCCTTCAGGCAAAAATTGCAGACTGAAGGCGCGGACAGTTTTGCCGACGGCCCGCATCCGTGGGAACAATGGGATGAATCCGGCAACCAGCACGACAACCGGGTCTGGGAAGGCACTGCCAGGCGTATTCATCCGCAGCACAGGCGCACGCGCGGATTTGGTGACCGATTGCTATCAGGTCTGGCAGTAGTCGCCCTTGCCAGCATGGTTGTTGGCATCGTCGGCATCTACTTTTCTACACCCACAACACTCTCGACAACACAGCAGGCCCGCACCGTGATTCAGCCGCCCCCCATTGTGGCCAGCAGAATGAACGCGCCACCGGCAATGCAGCCGGATGAAACTGCCGACATGGCAGCACCGGTGCTTGCAAACCTGGACACCCTGTCTCCCCCGGCGGCAGGTACTCCGGCTGACCGGGACGAGTACCAGGCCGTGCTGGAACCGGTGGTGACAGCACCCGGGACTACCCCGGTCATACCACCAGACAGCATTGACAGCGTTGCGGTCGAAACAGTGATCACCGAAGAGACAGTGGCGACAACAGGAGAGCCAACTACCGTTGCACAGGCCGAGATCGTAGACACTGAACCGGCTGCTATTGAGAAAATCGCGGCAGTGGTAACCGAGCCAACAGTCGTTGCACAGACCGAGATCACAGACATTGAACCGGCTGTTGTTGAGGAGGCCGAGGAAGTGGCAACCGAGCCAACTCTCGTTGCACAGGCCGAGATCGCAGGCACTGATCCGGCTGCTATTGAGGAAGCCGCGGAAATGGTAACCGAGCCAACTCTCGTTGCACAGGCCGAGACCATAGATACTGAACCGACTGTTGTAGAGAAAACAGAGGAAGTGGTAACCGAGCCAACTCTCGTTGCACAGGTCGAGATCACTGACACTGATCCGGCTGCTGTGGAAAAAACAGAG
>DMKK01000004.1 GCA_003454335.1 Gammaproteobacteria bacterium
CAATACCACCCTGTTACAGGCTGACGTAACCGACAATGACGAGACAGACATCGCCCTGCTGAATCACTTCAAGCTGTTTGCACCGCCGGCCATCCTGTTTTTCGGAACCGATGGGCAGGAGCGGCAGGAACACCGTCTGGTGGGTTTCCTGGATGCGGATGGATTTCTGGCGCACCTTCAAAAGGCAATACCGGAGCAGGAATAATCCTGTGGGAGCGGCGTCCTCGCCGCGATTCGCGCCGGGGACGCCGCTCCCACAGGTAAAGATGGGTACGCAGGATGTGCTGAGCTTGCGAAGCGCATCCTGCGGTCTATTTCTTTGTGCAGGATTTTACTTTGGTTTCAGATCGAACTTGCGCAACAGGTCGTACATGGTCGGCCGACTGATCCCCAGCAATTCAGCCGCCTGTGACACCTTGCCACCGACGTGATTCAGGGCTCGCAAGGTTGCCTTGCGGTCCGAACGGTCACGAATCTCGCGCAGGTTAAAGGTAGCCAGTTCTTCTGCTGAAGTGCCACCCAACTCCAGGTCACCTGCAGAAATCAGCTTGTGCTCAGCCATAATGACCGCTCGCTTCACCCGGTTCTCCAGTTCCCGGACATTCCCGGGCCAGGCATAGTTCTCTATCGCCGCCATGGCGTCCTTGCTGAAACGGTGCCCCTGCTTGCCTTGCTGTTTGCTGATCCGCTCAAGAAAAACACGCGCCAGCAACAGGGGGTCACTTTCACGTTCTCTCAATGCCGGGATCGTAATGCTAACTTCACCAATACGGTAGTAAAGATCCTCACGAAACTGCTGGACACGAATCAACTCATGCAGATCCTTGTGCGTTGCGCACAATATACGCACATCAACCGGGATTTCCTTGCGCCCACCCACACGTTCAATCACGCGTTCCTGCAAAAAACGCAGCAGCTTGGCCTGTAGCGGAGCCGGCATATCCCCTATCTCGTCAAGGAACAGGGTGCCGCCATTTGCCAGCTCTATCTTGCCCTGCGTCTGCTTTGCGGCCCCGGTAAAAGCACCCTTTTCATAGCCGAACAACTCGCTCTCAAGCAGATTTTCCGGAATAGCGGCACAGTTAATCGCAACAAACTGTCCGTCACCCCGGGTACTCAATTCGTGCAGGGATCGGGCCATCAGCTCTTTACCAGTGCCTGACTCCCCCAGCACCAGCACAGTCGCATCGGTTGGCGCCACCTTTTCAATGGTGCGGCAGACCTGCAACATACCGGAGCTTCCGGTAATCACGCCCTCCAGGGGCGACTCGGTATGCTGGCTGCTCAGGCGCCGATTTTCTTCCTCAAGTTCATAGACACGATAGGCACGATTGACAATCAACTCGAGCATGTCGGCATCAATCGGCTTGTAGAAAAAGTCGTAGGCCCCCATAGCCACTGACCGGGTCGCATGTTCCCGGTCATTATTACCGGTAACAACGATGATCTTGGTATGTGGCGCCCGCTGCAGAATATCCTCGAGCAAGCCAAAACCCACACTGGTGCCGTCGGCATCCGGCGGCAAACCAAGGTCAAGGGTAACGACCGGCGGATGGTTCTGTTGCAGAATCTTGAGAGCAGTCTCGCTGTCACCCGCAATTTCCACATCAAAATTCTCGAAACACCAGCGCAGCTGGGTCTGCAACCCGGGATCATCTTCAACAACCAGCAGTTTTCTATCAGGTAAATCCATCTTGTAGTTATCGTTTCATTATCATTACAACTCTACGGCATTTTAGTCCATTTCGCTAATGGACAAACGCACCCTGAACGTCGAGCCTTCACCCGGGCGACTGATTACCTCAATGTCGCCACCCAGCTTGTGTATGTAATCACGCGCCTCATACACGCCAATGCCCATACCAGCCTTGCCCTTGGTACTGTCAAACGGCCTGAACAAACGATCCCTGATAAAGGCCTTGTCCATCCCCGTGCCGGTATCCTGCACCTCGATGATGGCCTTCCCGTCACGTTTGAACAAGCGCACAATGATCCGGCCCTCAGCCGGCGTGGCATCCTGTGCATTGCGAATCAGGTGACCGACAATTGCACTGAAACGGTCCTTGTCCGCAAGAATCCGGATACCCTTTGCCTGGCAGTCAAGCGTGGGGACCGGCTGGCCATTCGACATCATCTGCACTACTTCTTTCAACACCATGCAAAGCTCGACAGATTCAGCCTCCTGCACTTCCATACCGTCACTGCGCAAATGTTCCAGCAAGCGGTTCATCTTCTGCACCGAGTTGTCCACCGTGGTAATGGCGTCTTCCATAAAGCGGGGATTGTGCTTGTGCTTACTTGCATTGCTGACCACCAGTGATAACTGTGCAATCAGATTTTTCAGGTCGTGCATCACATAGGATGACAAGCGGTTACAAGTCTCAAACTGTTTTGCCTCTACCAGTGCCTGCGAGGCTTCCAGCTGGGCAAGATGGACGGCCACCTGGCGTCCTGCCGTCTTGACGAGATCGGAGTCCTCCCAGTTAAAGTGGTTCTGTGCCGGTGAGCGTGCCAACACGATAAAGCCAAGCATATGATCGTGAACGATCAGGGGTACAACCAGCCAGGCACGTGACATGTTCAGCAGCCAGTCAGGGATCACCAGGTTGTTATAAAGTTCCGGGTCACGTTCAAACTCGTCTATATCGATCAACCATTCCCGTGCAGTCATGAATCTGACAAGCGGGTGATCACTGTCTACCACGTCACTCCCGGACACCCGCATCTGCCAGCTGGCAACCGGTACAAACCGGTTCATCTGCCGCATCCAGAGAATCCCGCCCGGACTGTCGATGATTTCAGCAATGGAGTGGATCGCCCGCTCTCGCAAACGGTCATCCGGCTGACCGGATGACAACGTTTGAATAAAGCGCAGCCATTCATCGCGGTAATCGTACTTGTAATGAAAGAAATGCTTGTTGATAAAAACCCGTAAACTGGCCCTGATCCTCCCCGAAAAGAACAGCACCATCAGGATCAGTCCGGCACCAAACAGGAAAATAATCTCGACAACCGTTCCCCATTCACCCCCGTATGAGCGGATGTAATAGCCGCCCAGCCCCATAACCAGCAAATACAGACCCGCCCCCAGCATTGCCGTGGTATGAAAAACCATGCGGCGGGAAACAAAAATATCCAGCGACAGCCTGGGGTCACGCGCAATCGCGATGGCCAGTACCGGCACTGTCAGGCCATTCACAAAACCACGCGCCTCCCACAGACCGACATCCAGCCCCTGGAACAGCAGCGCATTGGAATAGAGATAGAAGTCGTAGGCAAAGATCACACCCAGCCCGATACAGAGATACTTGACCGCACGGCGTGATTCCACATGGGCATTGCGCATAACCTGCTCGACCATCACCAGCCCTGTGATGGCGACCAGCAGGAAACCGCCATACAAGACATCAACTCCCAGATAATTCGTTACTCCATGACCAGCAGCCATGCGGTAGAGCACCATGGTCGTCAGCAACAAGGTATAACTGGCAGCAAAAACAGCTGCCTTCCGGAAACGTTTTTCAGCCAGGCGAGCATCGGTTATGGAAGAAACCAGCACGTAACCAAGAAACAGCAGCCACGAGAAGCTGCGCACCGGTTCCACAAGGTAAGCAAAAAAGGAAACATCGTAATAGATGGTTGCCGCTGTAAACCCCAGCCACAC
>DMKK01000242.1 GCA_003454335.1 Gammaproteobacteria bacterium
TGTGAACTGTTACGGTTTAATTGCCGTCCTGTCTTACGATGACGCATTCCTAGACCCCGTTACCCGTTATGGATGCCGCTTCCGGCTCCTTTGCACTCAAACTGGCAGGTGGCCAGTTTTCAAGACGCATACCCAGAGACAGTCCCTTGGTGGCCAGTACATCCTTGATTTCAGTCAGGGACTTCTTGCCCAGATTCGGAGTCTTGAGTAACTCAACTTCGGTGCGCTGAATCAGGTCACCGATAAAATAGATGCTCTCTGCCTTCAGGCAGTTGGCGGAACGTACCGTCAGCTCCAGGTCATCGACCGGACGCAGCAGGATCGGATCAATATCGGCCTCCGGAGCATCCGTCGTTTCTTCGGTGCTTGCCTGCAGGTCAACGAATGCCGCCAGTTGGTCTTGCAGAATCGTGGCTGCATGCCGGATCGCTTCTTCCGGATCCACCGTGCCGTTGGTTTCAATATCGATAATCAGCTTGTCCAGATCGGTACGCTGTTCAACACGGGCGCGATCGACATTGTAGGAAATGCGACTCACCGGGCTGAAGGAGGCATCCAGTTGCAGACTGCCGATAATCCGGCCTTCGCCCTCTTCAGTCTCACGGCGCGTTGCCGGCTGATAGCCACGGCCCTTGGCAACAGTAAGTGTCATGGACAACTCACCGGCCTTTGTCAGGTTGGCAATCACATGATCCGGGTTGATAACCTCGATATCGTGGTCAAGCTTGATGTCGCCGGCCGTGACCGGACCCGCACCCTTCTTGTTCAGGGTCAGGGTGGCCTCGTCGCGGTTGTGCATACGCAGTGCAACCTGCTTCAGGTTCAGCAGGATATCGATAACATCTTCCTGCACCCCTTCGATAGTCGAGTACTCATGCAGCACACCGTCAATTTCTGCATTGACGATCGCCGAACCCGGCATGGATGAAAGCAGGATGCGACGCAGCGCATTACCGAGGGTATGGCCAAAACCACGTTCCAGCGGTTCCAGTGTAACCCTGGCGTGCTTGCCGGTGAGGGCCTGAACATCCACGATACGCGGTTTCAGGAATTCGTTGACTTTACCAAGCATGTAATAGGCCTCTCAACTCTTACTTAGAATACAATTCGACGATCAGATGTTCGTTAATGTCAGCTGGCAGTTCACCGCGCTCCGGACGAGTCTTGTAGGTGCCTTCCATCTTCTTCGCATCCACATCAATCCAGTCTGATATACCGCGCTGCTGCGCCAGATCCATGGCTGATTTGATGCGCAGCTGGTTACGGCTTTTTTCATTGATGCTGACCGTGTCATTCGGCTGCACCTGGTAAGACGGGATGTTCACCCGCGAACCATTGATGCTGATACCGTTGTGACGAACCAGCTGGCGGGATTCACTCCGGGAAGCAGAAAAACCCATGCGGTACACAACATTGTCGAGACGACCTTCAAGCAACTGCAACAGGTTCTCACCGGTTGATCCCTTGGTAGTGGCTGCCTTCTGGTAATAGTTGCGGAACTGCTTTTCCAGTACTCCGTATATCCGGCGCAGCTTTTGCTTCTCGCGCAACTGGGTCGCGTAATCAGACAGTCGGGTGCGGCGCTGGCCATGCTGACCAGGCGGGAAAGGACGCTTCTCTACGGCGCACTTTGATGTAAAGCACTTTTCACCCTTCAGATACAGTTTGCCACCTTCGCGGCGGCACTGACGGCACTTGGAACCAATATACTTAGCCATATTCTGTTACCTTCCTAGACGCGACGCTTTTTGGGAGGACGACAACCGTTGTGCGGTATCGGAGTCACGTCTGTAATGTTCGTTATCTGGAACCCGGCATTGTTCAGCGCACGTACCGCCGACTCGCGTCCCGGTCCCGGTCCCTTGACCTCAACTTCAAGATTCTTCATACCGTATTCTTTCACCTTCTCACCGGCTTTTTCTGCGGCAACCTGCGCAGCGAACGGCGTACTCTTGCGCGAACCACGAAAACCCGAACCGCCTGCAGTCGCCCACGCCAGGGCATTCCCCTGCCGGTCGGTAATCATGATGATGGTGTTATTGAATGATGCGTGAATGTGAGCGATGCCGTCAGCAACGTCCTTCTTCACCTTCTTTTTTACTGGTGCCTTAGCCATACTGTAATCCGGTTATAAATGAGGTTGCCTGCTACTTCTTCCAATTGGGTGTTCTTTCCAACAGGGTATTACTTGCGAATCGGACGACGCGGTCCCTTGCGGGTGCGTGCATTTGTCTGAGTCTGCTGTCCGCGCAATGGCAGACCACGACGATGGCGAATGCCGCGATAACAGCCCAGATCCATCAGTCGTTTGATATTCATTGAAATAGTACGGCGCAAGTCACCTTCAATGATGTACTTGCCGACTTCACCGCGAATGGACTCGACTTCAGCCTCTGTCAGATCCTTGATTTTTATATCCTGCTTGATGCCACTGTCATCACAGATCTTGCGCGCGGTTACACGCCCAATGCCATAGATTGCTGTCAGTGCAATCGCCGCATGCTTGTGCGGCGCTATGTTAATTCCGGCGATACGGGCCATCTAGATCATCTCCAACGCAATATTGTAAAAGTGTGGCGCGAAAAGCCGGGTAGAATAGCCTTTGCCCGCCAATAAATCAAATACAGAATATTCCCCACCGAATCTGTGCAGATCGGTCGAAAATGCAATATTTATCGATATATCAAAGTCTTGCATTACTTCTGCAGCTGCCTAGCCTTGCCGCTGTTTGTGACGACCATCCTTGCAGATGACGCGCACAACACCATTTCGACGTACAACCTTGCAGTTGCGACAGATACGCTTGACTGAAGCACGTACTTTCATGTCATTTCACCTCGTGTGACTTGCCGCTAGCGCAGCAAGCCGGTTCCGCCCTGGCCCTTCAAGTTCGCTTTCTTCATCAAACCGCTGTACTGGTGCGAAACCAGATGCGTTTGAACCTGCGCCATGAAGTCCATGGTCACTACAACAATAATCAGCAAGGAAGTACCACCAAAATAGAACGGCACGTTCCAGTAAAGAATCAGAAACTCCGGCATCAGACAAACCGACGTAATGTAAATCGCACCGGCGGCTGTCAGGCGAGTCATGACACCATCGATGTATTTTGCCGTCTGCTCGCCCGGACGAATTCCCGGGATGAATGCGCCGGATTTCTTCAGGTTATCCGCAGTATCCTTGGCATTGAAAACCAGTGCCGTATAGAAAAAGCAGAAGAACACAATGGCCAGCGCATAAAACATAACGTACAGGGGTTGCCCCGGTGACAGGGTGGCCGAAATATCCCGCAGCCAGCCCATACCTTCCTTCTGCCCTACCCAGCTTCCCATGGTTGCCGGAAACAGAATAATACTGGACGCAAAAATCGGCGGAATAACACCGGCCATATTCAGTTTCAACGGCAGGTGCGTACTTTGTGCGGCATATACCTTGCGACCCTGCTGCCGCTTGGCGTAATTCACTGTAATTCGGCGTTGACCGCGCTCGACAAACACCACAAATCCGGTGACCGCCAGGATAAGCGCAAACAGCACCAGGATAGTCAGTACATTCATCTCACCGGTACGGGCGAGTTCCAGCGTGCCGCCAATGGCCGATGGCAGTCCGGCAACAATACCGGAAAAGATAATAATCGAGATGCCATTGCCGACGCCGCGTTCCGTTACCTGTTCACCCAGCCACATCAGAAAAACAGTGCCCGTCACCAGTGTGACGACGGCTGTCAGTACAAAACCGCCACCCGGATTCATTACCAGATTACTGCCTGCAATCTGTTGTCCCTGCAGTGCAGACGAAATACCGAATGCCTGCATGGTGGCCAGGCCAACCGTACCGTAGCGAGTATATTGGGTTATCTTGTGACGACCGGCTTCACCGCCTTCTTTCTTCAGCGCCTCCAGTGACGGTACCGTCACTGTCAGCAGGTTCATAATAATAGAGGCCGAAATATACGGCATGATGCCGAGCGCAAACAGGGACAAGCGCTCCAGAGCACCACCGGAGAACATATTGAACATTTCCAGGATAGTGCCACGCTGCTGGTCAACCAGTGCCGCCAGTACTACCGGGTCTATCCCGGGCAGCGGAATAAAGGTCCCGATGCGAAAAACCACGATGGCAGCAATGACAAAAAAGAGCCGCTGACGCAGCTCTTTCATTTGCCCCAGCCCCGAGGCAGTACCTGGTAATGATGAACCGATAGCCATTTAGTCCTCGACCTTGCCCCCGGCTGCCTCAATCGCTGCACGCGCGCCCTTGGTAACCTTGATGCCCTTGACAGTTACTGCCTTGTCGAGCTTGCCGGAAGCAAACACCTTCACTGTCTTGATGTCACGCGCGACCAGGTTCGCACTTTTCAGTGCCTCAATATCGACCACGTCCGCAGCAACCAGCGCAAGTTCGTGCAAGCGCAATTCACCCGCAAAACGTGACTTGCGGGCGGTAAAACCAACCTTGGGCAAGCGTCGCTGCAACGGCATCTGGCCGCCTTCAAAACCGATTTTATGAAACCCGCCAGAGCGTGATTTCTGGCCCTTGTGACCGCGACCGCAGGTCTTGCCAAGTCCGGAGCCTATACCACGGCCCACACGCTTGCCTTCTTTCCTGCTACCAGCAGCCGGTTTTAATGTATTCAGGCGCATTGTCTATTCCTCGACCCTTACCATGTAAGAGATCTTGTTAATCATGCCGCGAATTTCCGGCGTGTCATCCAGTTCAACGGTATGCCTGATGCGACGCAGGCCCAGGCCCAGCAAGGTGGCCTTGTGGCTCTGCTGGCGACCATTGGCGCTTTTCGTCTGTGAAACCCTGATTTTCTTTGCAGCCGCCATGACTTACTCCATGATTTCCTGGATGGTCTTGCCACGCTTGCTCGCCATGTCTTCAGGTGAGCGCATCTCCTCAAGGCCGCGAATCGTAGCCCGCAAAACATTCATCGGGTTATTTGAACCGATACACTTGGCGAGCACATCATGTACGCCGACAACCTCAAACACAGCGCGCATCGCGCCACCGGCAATAATTCCGGTACCTTCAGAGGCCGGCTTCATGAACACCTTGGCCGCACCATGACGGGCAGTCAGTGGATATTGCAGGGTAACGCCACTGAGGTTGACATTAATCATGTTCTTGCGTGCGGATTCCATTGCTTTCTGAATCGCAACCGGAACCTCGCGCGCCTTGCCATAACCATAACCGACCCGGCCTTCTCCGTCCCCAACAACCGTCAGTGCCGTAAAACCGAACTGGCGACCACCTTTAACAACCTTTGCAACACGATTGACCGTAACCAGCTTTTCCAGCAGTCCGTCACCCTGTGCCTGTGTGTCTACTCTTGCCATAACAGAACCTTTGTCAGAATTCGAGGCCGCTTTCGCGTGCGGCTTCGGCCAGCGCTTTCACGCGACCATGATATTTAAAACCGGAGCGATCGAACGCCACCCGTGAGATACCGGCAGCCTTTGCACGCTCCGCAACTAGCTTGCCGACAACCGTTGCTGCCGCTGCACCACCGGTTTTTTCGACATCCTTGCGCACATCCTTGTCAAGGGTTGACGCACTGGCAAGCACGGCACTCCCTTCCGCTGAAATAATCTGCGCATAGATGTGCCGCGGTGTCTTGTGTATGCACAGGCGCGTGGCACCAATGTCCCGGATGTGGGCCCTGGTGCGTCGTGCCCGGCGTAAACGTGTCTGTTTCTTGTCCATAATAATATATGCCTATTTCTTCTTGGCTTCTTTTCGAACAACGACCTCATTCGCATAGCGCACACCCTTGCCCTTGTATGGCTCGGGAGGACGGTATGCGCGAATTTCAGCAGCCACCTGTCCGACTTTCTGCTTGTCAC
>DMKK01000158.1 GCA_003454335.1 Gammaproteobacteria bacterium
GGCATGGTGCGCCAGTGGCAGGAATTCTTCTATCAGAAGCGTTATGCCATGTCCTACATGGAATCCTTGCCGGATTTCGTGAAACTCGCCGAGAGTTATGGTCATGTGGGTATGCAGATTACCCGGCCGGGTGATGTTGAGGGTGCGTTGCTTGAAATGCTGAAGCTGAAAGACCGGCTGGTTTTTATGGATTTCCTGACTGACAGGGAAGAAAATGTGTACCCGATGATTCCGGCAGGTGGCGGTCAGAACGAGATGATCCTGGTTTAAAATGCGACATATTATTTCTATATTGATGGAGAATGAGGCGGGTGCCCTGTCACGGGTGGCCGGGCTGTTTTCTGCACGCGGTTATAATATTGAATCGTTGACGGTTGCGCCGACTGAAGATCCTTCCCTGTCACGTATGACACTGGTTACGCGTGGCACGGAAGAGATCATTGAGCAGATCACCAAGCAACTCAACAAACTGATTGATGTTGTCAGGCTGATGGATATGACAGAGGGCCCGCACATCGAACGCGAGATGATGCTGGTCAAGGTGCAGGCTCAGGGTGAACGGCGTAATGAGCTCAAGCGACTTTCGGATATTTTCCGTGGGCGCATCATCGATGTGACGGATGCTACCTATACGATCGAACTGACCGGTGCCGGTGACAAGCTGGATGCCTTTCTGCAGGCCCTGGACAAGGGGGTTATCGTGGAAGTGGTTCGTTCCGGGGTTTCCGGTATTGCACGCGGTGACCGTTCACTGAAGGTTTGAAATATTTCTATTAACACGGCGTTTGATGAAAAGACGTCAACGACAGGCAATATGCAGGTGCAGAACATGAATATTTACTACGATAAAGACGCGGATCTTTCCATTATTCAGGGCCTCAAGGTGACCATTATCGGTTACGGTTCACAGGGCCATGCCCATGCGAACAATCTGAAAGAATCTGGCGTGGATGTGACGGTGGGCCTGCGTCCCGGTTCTATCTCCGAGGCCAAGGCAAAGAAGTCCGGGCTGGACGCCAAGCCCATTGATGAGGCGGTTGCCGGTGCAGATGTGGTGATGGTGCTGGCACCGGATGAGCACCAGGCAAAACTCTACCGTGACAGTATCGCGCCGAACATCAAACAGGGTGCGGCACTGGCTTTTGCACACGGGTTTAATATTCATTACGAACAGATCGAGCCGCGAGCGGACCTGGATGTCATTATGATTGCGCCGAAAGGGCCGGGCCACCTGGTGCGCTCGACTTACACCAATGGTGCCGGTGTGCCCAGTCTGATTGCTGTTGCTCAGGATGCCAGCGGTCGTTCGAAAGATATTGCTCTTTCCTATGCTTCTGCCAATGGCGGTGGCCGTGCCGGTGTGATTGAAACGACCTTCAAGGAAGAAACCGAGACCGACCTGTTCGGTGAGCAGGCCGTGTTATGTGGTGGTGCAACGTCACTGGTGCAGGCCGGTTTCGAAACGCTGGTGGAAGCAGGCTATGCGCCGGAAATGGCGTATTTCGAGTGTTTGCACGAGCTGAAGCTGATTGTCGATCTGATGTATGAAGGTGGTATCGCAAACATGCGTTACTCCATTTCAAACACCGCTGAATACGGCGACCTGACCCGTGGCCCCCGTGTGGTGACGGCTGAAACCAAGCAGGAAATGCGGCGCATTCTTGATGAAATCCAGAATGGTGAATTTGCACGCGAGTTTATTCTGGAGAACCAGGCCGGTGCAGCAACACTGAAGGCAAAGCGCCGTATTGGCAGAGAGCATCCGATCGAAACAGTAGGTGCCCGGTTGCGCGGCATGATGTCCTGGATTAACGAGGGCAAGATTGTCGACAAGAGTGTTAACTGAGGGCGCCTCTGTCCTGACAGGCCACTGTTGCCGGATACCATTGTGAACTGCCATCCATGATCGCTCGTGAAGGGCTGACGCCACTGCTCGCGGCGATATTGGCGGCGGTAATGGTGATGCATTTTATGGGGCCGCTGCCGTCACTGGCTTTCTGGGCGCTGGTGCTGCTGGTGCTGATCCTGTTCAGGGACCCGGAGCGTGATATACCCTCGCGGCCACTGGCGGTTGTGAGCCCGGCTGATGGCAAGGTTATCTCCATCAGTGCCGGGCATGATCCGTACTTGCAGCGGCAGAGCATCCGGGTAACCGTGCAAATGCACCCCTATAGCGTATTTACCACGCGCAGTCCCATTGAGGGGAAGGTGCTGGAACCGCCGAACTACCCTGATGATGTCAGTAAACCCCACGGTGTCTGGCTGCAGACAGATGAGGGTGATGATATTGTGATGGTCATGACCCGGGGGCGACTGAAAACCGAACCACGTTGCTATATTCGCTTCGGTGAACGTATCGGTCAGGGAAAGCGCTGTGGTTTTGTACATATGGGTGGTCGTGTTGAAATCTATTTGCCTGAGAATATTCGTGTAGTTGTCGCCGTGGGTGATGAGGTACATAGTGGCACCGATCCCCTTGCTACCCTGGTGCATGCCTGAGCCTGAGATGACTGAATAATGGATACTGACAGCAACCAGACGCGATCACGCCGCGGCATTTATCTGCTGCCGAACATGGTTACAACTGCCGGCCTGTTTTCCGGTTTTTATTCCATTGTGGCAGCGATGAACGGACGTTTTGAAGCGGCGGCTATTGCTATCTTTATCGCCATGGTGATGGATGGCCTTGATGGCCGCGTGGCGCGGCTGACGAATACCCAGAGCGATTTCGGGGTTCAGTACGACAGTCTGTCGGACATGGTTTGTTTCGGGCTTGCTCCGGCGCTGGTTATGTATGAATGGTCATTGCGTTACATGGTCAGTGTCGGATGGGCAAAACTCGGCTGGCTGGCCGCTTTTATTTATACTGCCAGTGCAGCATTGCGGCTGGCGCGGTTTAATGCTCAGGTAGCCACGGCGGAAAAAAACTACTTCAGGGGGTTGCCCAGTCCATCGGCAGCCGGTGTACTGGCAGGTCTGGTCTGGGCTGCAACGGACTTTGGTCTGGAAGGCGAGGTGTTGGTCTATCCTGCTTTTGTATTGACTGTTTCGATGGGGCTGTTGATGGTCAGTAATATTCGCTACTACAGCTTCAAGGAATTCGGTTTCAAGAACCGGGTCTCCTTTGTTGCCATCCTGGTCGTGGTGCTGGTCTATGCCTTTGCATCCATCGATCCGCCCAAGGTTCTGTTTGTTGGCTTTCTGGTGTATTCCATTTTCGGCATTATCTACACCCTGATGGGAATCCGGAAACGGCGAAAGGCAAGAAAACGGGGTGAATAGACAGCGTGGGCTTGGCAAGCAGGTAATTTTATACTAGTCTCTAGTCATGATCTGTTCTGGGAAAACAATCAATGTTTCACTTCAGGCCTCTGTGACAGCAGGCCTGCTCCTGTTTTTGCCCCTCCTGCGACTGCTGCCTGCGGGCAGATAATCCATATGCCTGGCGAGGTAAAACGCACTTCATAAAAGAATATTTCCTGATCCGGCAGGCCGACCTGCAGCAGGTTTGTTATGCTGGATACAAC
>DMKK01000132.1:0-196 GCA_003454335.1 Gammaproteobacteria bacterium
CCCGCATACCCGCCAACCATGCCTGATGATAAGTCTCCGCATAGGTTTTCAACACCGCTTGCGCAACCTCTACTGCCGCATCAGGACTCTCTGCCAGCACTGGCAAGAGTGTTTCAGCAAGCCGTGTTAAATTCCACAAGCCGATGGAGGGTTGATTGCTATAAGCATAACGCCCTCCCCGGTCGATGGCGCTATA
>DMKK01000132.1:294-4247 GCA_003454335.1 Gammaproteobacteria bacterium
TCGGTATTCATCACGCCATGAATAAAACCCAACTGCATCCACCTGGCAATCAATACCGCCTGTCCATCAACAATGGCTTGTAATAAAGCCACGTAGGGCTGCCCTGATTCACGTACCTGTGGATAATTGCGTTCGATTACATAATCTGCCAGCTTCCTTATTGATTCCACATCCTCCCTGGCAGAAAAATACTCAAAGGTACCCACGCGCACAAAACTCATCGCGACGCGAGTAATAATGCCACCGGGCAATAATCGCTCTCTCGCAACGTCCTCGCCTGTCGTCACCGCCGCCAACGCCCGCGTCGTCGGCACATCCAGCTTTGCCATCGCCTCACTGACCAGATACTCGCGCAGCACCGGGCCCAATGCCGCACGGCCATCACCATTACGTGAATAAAATGTGCGGCCAGAGCCTTTTAAATGAATATCAAAGCAAACACCGTCCGGACCTGCCATATCGCCCAATAAAACCGCACGACCATCACCCAACTGCGGCACAAAGTTGCCAAACTGATGACCGGCGTAAGCCATGGCCAGTGGCTCAGCACCCCCGGGAACAACATTGCCCGCAAAAATATTTACGCCATCCTGTGAGCCCAGGTCGTCCGCAGACAACCCCATATCATCAGCAAGGGCCTTATTGAGTTTAATCAATGCAGGAGCAGGAACAGATATTGGCCTGGTCTTTGCGTAGAACTTGTCCCCGAGCGTTAGATATTGATTAGTGAAGGGTATCGGGTTCATACATTTATTATCCGGGACTGGGAGGGCTCGTAGTGTAACCTGGGGACAAGTTTACATAATTCCTATGCACAAGAGAGCATAGGTAATAAATATACTGTCCCCGGAATTTCCATAGGCTATGCTATCTGCCATGAAGATGGAACACCGCCTGGCCCAGATCATGTTGCTGCTATGTGGCCCGCTGCTGGTATTTTCTGCAGCCGCCCAGGAACAAAGTATCCGTCCCGGCATCAACCGTCACTTCGAGGATCCGGACTGGCAACAGTGGGTCAACACCTTCGAGCGTCCCGGGCGCGAGGTCTACGACCAGCGCCATGCCATTGTCGCTGCCAGCAAGGTTCGTCCTGGCATGACAGTCGCCGATATCGGTGCCGGCACCGGCCTGTTTACCCGTCTGTTTGCATCTGCCGTCAAACCGAAGGGCACCGTCTATGCCATCGATATCGCCAGCACGTTTATCGACAATATCCTGCGCACTTGCCGCGAGCAGGGTCTGTCAAATGTGACGGGCATCGTCAACACGCCTGTTGATATCGGGCTACCGGCCGACTCCATCGACCTTGCCTTTATGGCCGATACCTACCATCACTTTGAATATCCGCAGCAGACACTGGCTTCCATTCACCAGGCGCTGCGCAGCGAAGGACGCGTCATTATTATCGACTTTCGTCGCGACCCGCGTATCAGTTCGAAGTGGGTTATGGGGCACGTACGCAGCAACAAGGCCCAGGTCATTCAGGAACTACAGGCGGCCGGCTTCCGGCTTGTGGATGACAAACCACTGATGAGAACCAACTACTTTCTGGAATTCGTCAAATCCGGAAAGGAAGAAGGCGAGTAGTAAACAATCTCCATCGGCAAGCCCTAAACAGGGGCCGGATATATTTTCCAGTCATCCTTTCCAGACGCTAATTTTTTTACAGGAGTCATTACCGATGGTGAAATTCATAAGCAAGCACATTCTTACCGGGCTGATAACCATCCTGCCCGTGGTGCTCACGCTCTACCTCCTCTACTGGTTTGCAGTATCGGCAGAAGCCCTGCTGGGAGGATTGATCCACCGGTGGCTGCCGGAAAGCTGGCACTGGCCCGGCATGGGTCTCGTTGCCGTGCTGCTGGTAGCATTTGCCGTGGGAATACTCATGCATGCCTACGTGGTGCAAAGGCTGTTCGCCAGCGGGGAAAAACTCCTCTACCGCACCCCCGTGATCAAATCGATTTACCCCGCTCTGCGCGACTTCCTGAATTATTTTTCGCCGACCACCCACAAGGAATTCGGACAGGTGGTGGCCGTCACTCTTGGGGATAACGGCATGCAGGTGATCGGCTTCGTGACCCAGGATAACCCGGAACACCTGCCTGAAGATTTTCGCGAGCCAGACAGTATCCTGGTCTACCTGCCACTGAGTTACATGATCGGTGGCTACGCCGTATTGATGCCCCGGAGTGCCATCCGGCCGCTCGACATGAACATGGAGGAAGCGATGCGCTTTACCCTGACTGCCGGCGTCACCGGCACCCCCAGGCAGTAGCAGCGGACAGCGTGTATGTACCCGCCAGGCACGTCGCCTCTGCCATAAACCAGTGGTTAAAGGACAGCGTAGCTGTCAGCCCCTGTAATGTGATGAACAGGATTACCAGAAGGCCACGACCAGCCACAGGGTCAGTAACAGCAGTACCACGGAATGGACACGATAATCAGTCCACCATGGACCCGGTACGGTGCGCGCCATGATCTCCGGCCGGTAGGTGAACCGTGCAACCTGCTGCGGTGATGGTGGCGCCGTTAACCGCCCGGTGAACCAGAACAGCGCGCTGCTTACTGCAAAGATCAGGCCCGCGATCAGGGTGAAGTGCAACTCCAGCCAGCCTGTCAGCGTGGCAACAAAACACACCGCCGAGACGGCATGTCCACCCAGCAAGGTTACCAGTGCGGCCCCTGCCCCCGCGCGCGGCCAGAACAGTCCAAACAGAAAAATCACCACCACCGGTGGCACCAGGAACGCCAGCGCCGTCTGCAGGTAATGAAACAGGCCCTCGAAGCCGCCGATCGCCGGCGCGACCAGCGCGGACAACACCATAAATACCACGATGGCCACACGCCCGATCCAGGCCGTCTGGCGCGACGTCAGCTGCGGCCACATCGGCTTGACGAAATCCAGTGTCACCAGGGTGGCGGCAGAATTCAGCGTCGAGTCGATGCTGGACATCAGTGCCGCAACCAGTGCCGCCACCACCAGCCCGACCAGACCTGTCGGCAACAGCGTGCCAATGAGCGCGGGAAACACCTGGTCTCCCTGGTCCAGGCCGGGAAGAAAAACGCTTGCCATCACCCCCGGCAATACCATCAGAAACAGCACCGGCAACTTCAGCAGGCCGGCGAACAATGCACCACGACGGGCATCTGCAATGCTGCGCGCGCCCAGCACCCGCTGCACGATGAACTGGTTGGTGCACCAGAAATAAAAGCCCAGTATCGGCACTCCCACCAGCGTACCCAGCCAGGGCAGGTTCTCATCCGCTAGCGGTAACATCAGCGACAGGTGTGCAGGTGGTGTTTGCGCCACCAGTTCAGCCCAGGAAAAATCCAGTTGCGCAAACGCGAGTACCGATACCACTGCAGACCCGGCCAGCAGGATCACTGCCTGCAGGACATCGGTATAGACCACCGCGGCCAGTCCGCAGGCAGCCGTATAAAGCCCGGCAATAGCCGCCAGCAGCAGTGCGGCACTGAACAGGTCCAGTCCCGGCATGAATACGGTCAGCACGATGGCACCGGCAAACAGTGTACCCGCGGTGTCCACCACGATATTTGCAATAATGGTCAGCAGGGAAAAATAGCGGCGTACATGGCGATCATAGCGGTACTCAAGAAACTCCGGGACCGTGCCAATGCGTGCATTCAGATAAATCGGCACCAGGAACAGCGCAAACACCACCAGGATCGGGGCCGCCATCCACTCGTAATTCGCCACGGCAATACCCCAGGTGTAGGCCGCACCGGCCAGGCCGATCATCGTGGTACTGGAGATATTCGAGGCAAACAGCGACAACCCGATTGGCAGCCAGCCCAGCCGCCGCCCGGCCAGAAACAAATCCTCGGCGCTGTGTGTACGCTGCGCCATGCGGAAGCCGATGAAAAACACCAGCAGGAAGTAGCAGGCAACGATCGCTAGATCAACTGTGCTCAGTGATATATCTTGCATG
>DMKK01000134.1 GCA_003454335.1 Gammaproteobacteria bacterium
CTTCACATATTTTCATGTTTGAGATGATCTTTATTGTACCATATTTTTGCCGGTCTTTGAAGCAGGGAAGGGCCTTTACCCGGCCCACAGCATGTTGCACTATAAGACAGTATTACGCAGTGCCTATCAGCAGCCGTTGAGAGGTGAGTGATAGCATCCTCTTTGCGTATCTCATTTCCAGTTGACAACGCTTCGGGGCGTAGTTATAATTATTACAATTTACGTGAATGGGGCTGCAGCTCTTCAACGGGGAGCCCAAACGACTCCCGGCTTGGGCTAGCGCCCGTTTCACCCGTCAACTGCTCGGTTCTGCTTCTGTTTTCCTCTACAGAAGGCGAAACGAGTCCATCATAACACAGCATTAATTAAAGAGTGAACGTACGTCATTGGCCCATGCGAGAGCTACGGATCGCATTGCGAGAGGGCACCCCTTTCTCCCGGGACTTTTTTTCGTGCGCGGGCTGCATTCTGCGGTCAGCATGAAGACCATCATTCGCCATAGGGAAGAATCCGTGACAGGACCAGGACCTGTCACCGGTAAAGGACCGATCATCAGTTACAACCTGTTATAGGGAGGAACTGCATGCGCGTCGAGAACGGGCCATCATCGGGAAGTATCGGATTTCTCAGGAGAGGAGTGCTGGCCCTCGTGCTGGCGGCATTGCCCGCCCTTGCGCAGGCCGCTTCGGGCATCGACTGGCTCGCGACGCAGCAGAACGCCGACGGCAGTTTCGGCAGCAATCCCGCCTCGCTTGCGACGCCCCTGCAAGGTACCGCGGAAGTCCTGTATACTTATCAAGCCCTGGAAGAGACCGCACAGGCGGCCTACGCCCCGGCCCTCGAATACGTAAATACCAATAATGAAATAAATACCGAGTATCTGGCCCGCACGATCATGGTGAATGCAGGTGCGGGCACCGATGTCACCTCACTTCTTCAAACTCTCCTCGACCACCAGAATGCCGACGGTGGATTCGGCGATCACCCCGGGTATGACAGCAGTGTCTACGATACCGCCTGGGCCCTTGAGGCCATGGCGGTCATCGGTTATCCTCTTGGGGACACCATCGGCAGGACCGTCGGTTTTCTCATTAATCACCAACTCAGCAGCGGTGGCTGGGTCGATGGAGAGAATGACTCCTCGCCTTATGTGAGCGCCCTGGTGCTGCAGGCCCTGGGGCATTACCGCGAGGCCTATGTTGGTGTGGCAGCCACGGTCAGCCGTGCACAGGATTTCCTCTTTGCCCAGCGATCAGGCGACGGCACCTGGGGAACGCCCTTTGTTACCGCGTCAGCCATGGTGGCCCTGCTTTCCACGATCAGCGACCGCGCCCTGCTCGATGCCAGCGTCGTTGCCCTGTCCGGCGCTCAATCAGCAGACGGCAGCTGGGTGCAGGACGCCTATACCACGGCCCTGGCGTTGCGGGCGATTCATGCCCATGATACCCACCCCAGTGGCGCACCTGCCCCCGGTGGCCCCACGCCACCGCCACCGGCACCCGACAAAGGCTCTTTTACCGGCAGCGTTAAAATTGCGGGCAGCAACGCACCCCTGGCCGGCGTCACCCTCACCATCAGCGAACTGCCCTCGGTCAGCACAGCCACCGGCAGCGACGGCACCTTCAGCATTACCCAACTGGCGCCCGGCCCCTACACCCTGATCGCGCGCAAGGACGGTTACCTCTCGGCCACCGTCGTGTCCGGCATTACCGCCGGGCAGGTCACCCAAATCGGGAACCTGGTGCTGCAGCAAGTCAGCCAAACGGGCATTGTGCGCGGTGTCGTGCTCGAGGCCGGCTTCGATCTGGGCCTGGCCAATGCTGTCGTGACCCTCAAGGGCGCCAGCGAAACCTTCGGCGCCTCCGACGACGGTGGCCGCTTCGACCTGGGCGCCGTGGTACCGGGCGACTACACCCTGACGGTGACCAAGACCAACTTCAATACCGTCACCACCACCCTGAGCGTGCTCGCCGGTAAAATCTATGAGACTAAATTCTCCCTCACGCGCGAAGGCGTGTATGACGACCGTCCCGGTAATGTCTTCGGCCGCGTGGTCAATGGCGAGAACGGCAATCCCATCGTCGGCGCCTTGATCGACCTGGGCAACGGGCAGACCGCCGCGGCGGATACGGAAGGCAACTTCTTAATCACCGACGTGCCGCGGGCGACCTACACCGGCAGCGTGTCGAACGGCGGCTTCCAGACCGTGCCCTTCACCCTGGTCTTAAGTCCCGTGTGCAGCGGCAACCTGGGGACCATCACCCTGTATCCCGAAGTTCCCGAGGCCGTGCCTCCGAGCACCCTAACCCTCGTGGGCACGCTGGTCGACGCACAGACGCAAGACCCGATTGCCGGCGCCACCGTCAGCACCGGCAGTACCAGTGCCACCACCGATACCAACGGCGCCTTCACCCTGGCAGATCTGACAACGACGAGCAACCTCGTCACCGCCAGTGCCACCGGCTATCAGACCGGTCAATACCAGATCAATGCCTCGGGCTTTGGCAGTGCCAAGGTGACCTTGGCATTGAATGAGGATACCGGCGTACCGCCCCCGGATCCCAATGCCATCTATGGAGCGACTGGTATTGTATTGGATGCCGGGACGAATCAGCCCTTGGCCGGTGTCACCGTCGGCGGCCTGTTCGGCGGGCAACAACACACCACCATCACCGGGGCCGATGGGCGCTTTACCCTGACCGGCCTTGTTTCCAATGAAGGCGATATACAGTTCTTGCTGGACGGCTACCTTTCGAAAGCCATACGGGTAAACCTTGCCCCGCTAACCATAACCAGGATCGGGCAAGTACTTTTACGCGAAGATTCCGCGCCGTTGCCCGATATCGTTGTGTCCTCCATAAATACCCAAGAGGCACCGACAGATCCCCATACATTACAGATATCCGGCAGCGTTGCTGTAACGATCACGAACCAAGGTACCGCATCCACCTCGGCCAACGTGTCCTTGCTTGCATTCTATGATGTCGATAGGAACGAACGTTATGATGATGGGATCGACCTGCTCCTGGGCAAGGGCACTTCCGCTAACGCATTGGATGCAGGAGCGGCGGAAGAAGTATTGGTCCAGATCGAAGGGACGGTACCTTATCGTGATGTAGTGATCAGGCTTTGGGCCGACAGCACTGAGGTCATCGAGGAAAGCGATGAGGCCAACAACATGTCTTCGTCGGTATCAGCCTGTGAGGTGATCCCGCCTACGCCAACGTTTGATACGGTTGTGAAATGGCATAGCTCTCTTAGACTAACGGTTTCCCATACGCCGGTTGTCGGTCCGTTGAGAGATACCAATGGTGATGGTGCCGTGGATAAAAATGATGCACCGGTCATTGTTTATCATCAGGGTGGGTGGTTCAGCGGCAGTTATGGGCTGATTGCGGTTGACGGACGCAGCGGCGCCATGCTTTGGAATTATACAGGCGCAGGATTTTCGCTGGCGATAGCACCAGCTATCGGCGATGTCGATGGAGATGGGAAGCCGGAAGTCCTGGCAATAGTGCAGTCCGGGGGCATTATCGTGGTTGCAATCAATGGCAATGGGACGGAGAAATGGCGTAGCGCTGTTGCCATGGATATAAGCAGTCTTGCCGTGACCATTGCCGATCTGGAAGGGGATGGTCAGGCCGAAATCCTGGCAGGCAATATTGTTCTCAACTCCGATGGAAGTTTGAAGTGGCGCGCCAGTACATCGGATATTGACAGAAATTTAATAATACCCATTGCCGTAGATCTGGACTTAGACGGGACCAAGGAAGTAATCATTGGGCCGCGAGCCTATCGGGCGGACGGCAGCGTATATTGGGACATTTCGGCACAGTATCCGCGGGCTCAATTTAGACCAGCTGTAGCTAATCTGGATGACGACCCCTATCCAGAGGTTGTCTCCGTGCTATTACCGCCGGGATCTCCCACTAGGCTCATTGCATTCAATCACGATGGAACGCTCGCTTGGGAGCGAGTAGGGGCTGGAGGCCGAGGTGCGCCGACCATCGTAGATCTGGACGGTGACGGCTCCGTAGAGATACTGCTGGGAGGATGGACGGCATTCAGGGTGTTTAGTGACACTGGCGCTATCAAATGGAGCGTGACCCCCGGGGACCCGTCTTCCGGGAGTACCGGTGCAACCGCGTTTGACTTCGACAGGGACGGAATCCTGGAAATTGTTTATGCTAACGAAGAAAATCTGAGAATTTTTAGTTGGAAGACAAAGCAGCTACTGGCCAGTTTCCCAAGATTCTCGGCAACATGGTATGAATACCCCGTTGTTGCTGATATTGATAACGATGGCCGCGCCGAGATATTGGTGACCACTGCTGGCGATGGCTTGTACGCCCTGGAAGAGGTTAATGACTTGTGGCCGGCTACGCGAGGGATCTGGAACCAGGAAGCGTATTACATTGATAATGTTAATGATGACGGCTCAATCCCTACGCAAGAGAGGAACAGTTGGCAGACCCATAATACTTATCGGGTTAATGCTCCGCTTCCCGAGGCCTTTCAGTCCGCGGACGTCACCGTGTCCTTATTACGCGCATTGGACAACGGCCCCGGCCAACCCTTGAGCCTGTCCGTGCGTATCGGCAACGGCGGTGCGGCAGCCTCACCCGAAGGCGTGTCGGTATCTTTTTATGAAGGCGATCCCGCTGCCAGTGGCGTCTTGCTGGGCACGGTGAGTGCACCGAGCCTGGCCCCGGACAGTTTCCAGGACGTGGTACTGAATAATGTCACCGCCCTGACCGGCAATGCCGATATCTATGGCGTCGCTGATCCGGATGACCGTGTGCCGGAATGCAATGAAACGAATAACAGCGTCCATATCCCGGCCCCAAATGTACTGCCCGACCTGATCGTCAGCGCTATCGATGCCGGTGCTGCGAGTACTGATCCGGCTACTTTGCAGCTCACGGGTAGCGTCACGGCCACCATCAAGAATCAGGGCACCAAAGAGGCCACCGGGAGTATCGATATCCTGGTTTTTTATGACGTGAATCGCAATGGGCTATACGACATCGGCGGTGATCTCGTATTAGGTCGCGCAACTTTTGACCAGGCCGTTGCGGTCGGTTCCAGTCAGACGGCAGAGATAAACGTCCAGGGGAATATGTTGTTCCGCGATGCACCGCTCAAGGTGTTTGTGGACAGTGCAATGCGTGTGGAAGAGTCGGATGAAGGGAATAATATCAATACATCGGCGGTTAGTTGCAAGGTAGTTCCTGATATCGGAACCTTTGAACCAGTCCTTAAATGGGAGTGGAGCGGCAGCCCGGTCCTGTCCCAGTTTGACCAGGTCATGAGTATTCCGATCGTGGCCACGATCGAAGATACCAATGGCGATAATGTGATTAACCTTCAGGATACCCCTTCAGTCATATTTCATTCCTATGCCGGAGGAAATTACCGGTCGAATGGCGTGCTGCGTGCCCTCAGTGGGAAGGATGGCCGTGAACTATGGACAGTGACTGATGTGGCCTATCGTACCAATCCGGAGGGGAGCATAGCTGTTGCCGATATTGACGGTGATGGCATCATAGAAATCATCGCACCGAAGAACGGCGGCGGCATCATTGTTTTTGAGCACACAGGTGCATACAAATGGCAAAGTGCGGTGCCGCGGGCAGTGTTCTGGGGAGGGGCATCGATTAGTGACCTGGATGGAGACGGGACCCCCGAGATCGTTGTTGGCAATACGGCATTGAATGCCGATGGCTCTCTTCGCTGGCAGGGAGTGGGCTTTGCCGGCAACAATGGGCTTGGTCCACTCTCTGTGGTCGCGGACATCAATTTGGATGGCATACCCGAAGTTGTAGCTGGGGCGGCGGCATATTCGTCCGACGGCCAGCGGCTGTGGCAGAACAGCAGTGTTGGTGATGGTTTTACCGCGGTAGGCAATTTTAATGAAGATCCCTACCCGGAGATTGCTCTTGTTTCC
>DMKK01000129.1 GCA_003454335.1 Gammaproteobacteria bacterium
TTCGCAAGCTCAGCACATCCTACGTTACATCCGGGCTACGGTGTATTGAACCGTACTCGATTACCTGTCCAAAACTGATGCCGGCGTCATTGACCGGAACAGCCTCCGGCAGGGTGACGTTAAAACCGTCATTCTCCAGTAACGCCACTGCCTGTTCAGTGAGTACCCGGTTCTGAAAAACACCGCCTGACAGCCCGATGTCGCTGACATCCTGTGAGCTGCGTGCCTGCCGGGCTTGCTGCAATATAGTCTCTGCCATGCTGGCATGAAAGATGCCTGCGCGGTCAGCAACCGGGCGTATCTCATTCATCAAAATATCCAGTAGTGGCTCCCAGTCGGCAATCAACAGGCCATTGTCATTCTGTGATAATGGCAGTTCCACGGAACGATCATTACCGTGACACATGTCCTCCAGCAGCATGGGACCCTGCCCCTCGAAGCTTGCTTCGGAACACAGCCCCGTCAATGCGGCAGCCGCATCGAACAGGCGTCCGGCTGATGTTGTTTGTGGTGTGTTAAGGCGTCGTTGCCAGGCCTGCTGCAACAGTGGTGGTACCGCGGGCCTGCTTGGCCAGTCCTTGCCTGTTTCCCAGCAGACGGCTGCGGCACTGCGCCAGGGTTCCCGCCCGGCGCGTTCGCCGCCCGGCAAATAAAAGGGTCTGAGTGTTGCAAAGCGTTGCCAGTTGCCGGGATGCCCCAGTAGTGCCTCGCCACCCCAGAGGGTGCCATCCTCGCCGTAGCCGACACCGTCCCAGGTAAATACCAGGCAGGTTTTTGCCGCCTGCTGGATGTCGCAGGCTGCAGCCGCATGCGCGTGATGATGAAACACCTTGTGGACCGGCAGTCCACAGCGTTGTGCCCAGCGGTTTGAGGCATAGCCGGGATGGGCATCACAGAGCACAATTTCCGCGTTGACCTGGTAGAGGGACTGCAGGTCACGAATGGCTTTTTCAAACACCTTCAGGCTGCGCGCATTACCCATGTCACCAATATGCGGCGATACCACGATGCGCTTGTCCCATGCCAGTGCAATGGTGTTCTTCATATGGCCGCCGACGGCCAGTACCGGTTGCTCGAGTGAGAACGGTAATGCCTGTTCAAAGGGTGCATAGCCGCGACCCGGTCGCAGCGGACGTGGCCGGTCATGAATGATGCGGAATACCGGGTCGTCGGCGGGTCGTTCGATGGGCCGGTTATGATGCAGGAACGCATCGGCGACATGGGCGAGGCGTGTGGCTGTTTCTGCATTGTCCGTTAATACCGGTTCGCCGCTGATATTGGCAGAGGTCGCAATCAGTGGCGCGGCAAAGTCCGACAATATCAGGTGGTGCAGGGGGCTATAAGGCAGCATGACGCCGATTTCGTCCAGTCCCGGTGCAATCAGTTCAGACAGGTCATCCCCGGGCCGTTTGCGTGCCAGTACAATGGGGCGTCCCGGGGACAGCAGCAGGTCGGCCTGGTCGCGTGACAGATACACTTTGTGATTAACACACTTCAGCGGTCTGCCCGGCATGGTGGGGAACATCACCGCCAGCGGCTTGTGCGGTCGTGGCTTGTTACAGCGCAGGCGCGCAATGGCGCTGTCGTTGCTGGCATCACACAACAGATGATAGCCGCCGATGCCCTTGACGGCCACGATATTGCCGGCCTGCAGTGCGGCCACGCAGGCGATCAGTGCCGACTCATTGCCGCTGATGCGGTCGATATCCGGGGCTGTGAATTCAAGCGCCGGTCCACACGCAGGACAGGCAACCGGTTCGGCATGAAAGCGCCGGTTGAGCGGTTCGGTATATTCCCTGCGGCAATCCTCACACAGTTCGAATGCGGCCATGGTCGTGGCCGGGCGATCGTAGGGCATGCCGCGGATCAGCGTGTAGCGCGGTCCGCACTGGGTACAGTTGATAAACGGATAGCGATAGCGCCGGTCATGGGGATTGTGGAGTTCCGCGAGGCAGTCATCGCAGGTAAACAGGTCCGGCGGTACGTGGATGTTGGCTGCGCTGGCGGCTGCGCTGTCACGAATGGTGAAGCAATCAATGTCGTCTACCGTGGCAGGTTCGCAGCTTTTGAGTAAGGGCTCGGACAGGGGCGGCGCATGCTGGAACAGTCGGCGGGTGAATGCTTGCAGCGCCTGGTTTTCACCCTGAATATGTATTTCCACCTGGCCGGTAGCGTTGCGCACCCAGCCGCACAGGTCAAGGGTCTGCGCCAGACGATAGGTAAAGGGGCGGAAACCCACCCCCTGTACCCGACCGGACACGGTCAGGTGCAATGCTGCAACGGGGTCCGGAGTGGCAGCATTCAGTTCCATGATAGTAAAGCAGCGTATCCGTCAGGCCGTTGCCTGCGAGCGCCCGGGTTTGTTTACCGGTTCGCGCATGCCGCCTGACCACCAGATACGGCAGGCGCCTTCATCGGACACCATGCAGGGACCGATGGGGTGACGCGGCTTGCAGGCGACGCCAAACAGGCGGCACTCGTTGGGATAGATCTTGCCAAGCACGACACTGGCACAGTCACAGCCCGGCGGCATTTCACCGGCCCGCTTGCGGGCATCGTCGGCGTAGTGGGGAAAGGCCTGCCGTGCATCATGTGCCCGGTAATGATGGTTAATGGCGAACCCGGACGCGGGAATAATGCCCACGCCGCGCCAGTTGGCATCCGTGACCTCCAGGGCCTGTTGCAGTTGCCGTTGTGCGGTGCGATTGCCGCCGCGTTTGACCACCTCGGGGTAGCAGTTATCGAGAAACTGCTTTCCCTCGATCAGTTGGCGCAGGGTGGAATACATCGCGGCCAGCAGGCTTTCGGGTGTGAAACCGGCCACGGCGGCCGGGATGCCGTGGCGCTTGATGACAAATTCCCATTCCTCCGGGCCCATGATGGTTGCGACATGTCCCGGTGCCACCAGTGCATCGAACCCCGGGGTGCCTGATTCGAGCAGCATGGCAACTGCAGGCCATGTAAGGCGGCCGGACAAGAGTATGAAAAGGTTGTCCGGAGCACCCTCGACCAGCAGGGCGGCGGTGGGTGCGGTGGTGGTTTCGAAACCGGCGGCAAAAAAGATGACCGGCTTGCCGGTATTGTCACGGGCAATGCCTGCGGCCTCCTGCGGGGAGGACACTGGCCGGACGTCGGCCCCTTTGGCTCTGGCCTCTTCCAGGGTGCGCGCCTCACAACGGCGCACGTTGACCGGTACGCGCAGCATGTCACCGTAGGCGACTAATATAATGTCCTCGTGCAGGGCTAGCTGGATGGCCTCGAAGATGTCCTCTTCCGGGCAGATACAGACGGGGCAGCCCGGGCCGGGGACCAGTTCAATGTTATCCGGCAGGGCACTGCGCAGGCCGGCCATGGTGATGGAGCGCTCGTGGCCGCCGCAAACATTCATGATTTTTACGCGCGGCGGCAAGGGCAGCGCGCGGATGCGCCGCAGCCAGTCCCGCGCGGTTTCCGCCATTATGCCGGCCCCGCGGCGAGTCTTCCTGACTGGTGTTTCAGCCGGGCCAGTTCGGCCAGCAGCCAGTGGATCCACGCGTCCATGCCGTCCGAATTCTTTGCTGATAATTCAAACACCTGTGCGCTGTTTGCCAGTTCACGGAGGTGGCGACGGGCATTGTCCGGCTGGAAGTCATCAAGCACCGGCAGCAGGTCGCTCTTGCTCAACAGCACCAGGTCTGCAGCGCGAAACATGACCGGGTACTTGGCCGGCTTGTCATCACCTTCCGGGACCGATAGCAGTATGACATTGCTGTGCTGACCGAGGTCAAAACTGGCCGGGCACACCAGATTACCGACATTTTCAATGAAGACGATATCCAGTTTCTGCAGGTCCAGCGCATGCAGGGCATCGTGCACCATGTGCGCGTCCAGGTGACAGGCGCTGCCGGTGGTGATCTGAATGGCGGGCACTCCGTGGGCGCGAATGCGGTCAGCATCGTTCTCGGTTTCGAGATCACCCTCGATGACGGCAATGGCGAGTTCATCTTTCAGGGCATCGATGGTGGCCTCAAGCAGGCTGGTCTTGCCGGCACCGGGCGATGACATCAGGTTGACGGCCAGTACGCCGTGTTTGTTAAAGTGCTCGCGATTGTGTGCGGCAGTATGGTCATTGGCATGCAGCAGGCCGTGCAGGACACTGACAGCCTCGCGGCCATCCGCTGTTTTGGACAAGCGACCACCCGGCTGTACCAGGTGGGCATTGCCAGGTGTCACATTGCAACCACAGGTATCACACATTTTGTCTCTCCTGGTAATTCATTCGCGGCTGCAAGCCGCTCCCGCTACGTATCTATATTTGGTGTAGGAGCGCCGTCCCCGGCGCGAAAAAAACTTGCCCCTCAGTTAATTGTTGATGCCGCTGCAAGCGGAGCCGTTTCAGGTTCCGCGGCTTGTCTGACCAGTTCCACATGCTGGAGTTGCAGCTCATCACCGCTCACCAGGCTGGTGCGCCAGTCTCCACAGTGACCACACAGCAAACGGTTGGGCAGTGCTTCGCTCTGCTGGCCACATTGCTTGCAGCTGACCTGGATCGGCATGCTCTTGATTATCAATTCTGCATCTGCAGCAATACTCCCGGCCCTGGCAATGGAAAATGCCTGTTCCAGCAGTTGGGGTTCGACCCCGGACAGTGGCCCGATGCCGAGGTGGATGGCCATTACCTGCGCTGCCTGTTCCTCACGCGCCAGGTTTTCTACCTGTTCCATTAGAGCCTGACACACAGCAAGTTCATGCATGGGGGTCACCGGCGCCGGATTCTCCGGCCAGCATCTGGTCGTACAAATCCCAGGCCGTGCGGGCCTCGCCGGGGGTGATCTTCTGGATGGCGTAGCCGACATGCACGACGACGAAATCATCAACCC
>DMKK01000136.1:0-166 GCA_003454335.1 Gammaproteobacteria bacterium
GCCACCCTTTTCCAGGTCATCAATGGTGACCTTCTTGTGCGCCTTCTCTGCACGTTTCTTCTTCGCCCTGCTCATTGCACCCAGCGCAACACCGGCGGCGGCACCGGCGCCGACCGCGTACACGGCGGTACGGGCAATATCTTCCGTCGGCATGGACAGCGCCTTG
>DMKK01000136.1:204-3144 GCA_003454335.1 Gammaproteobacteria bacterium
ACCGCCATCCCAGAAGTCCGGTTCGGAACAGCCCAGACAGGGATGTCCTGCCTCAATCGGGAAACTGGTGCCTTCATTCCATTTCGTGGTGGCGCAGGCGTTATAGGTCGTCGGCCCCTTGCAACCCAGTTTGTACAGACACCAGCCCTTCTTCGCACCCTCATCGTCAAAGGTTTCGGCAAACAGGCCCTTGTCGTAGAAAGGACGACGGTAACAACGGTCATGAATACTCTTGCCATAGAAGGCCTTGGGGCGGCCGAGTTCATCCAGTTCCGGAATAGCGCCGAAGGTCAGGAAGTGGGCCAGTACCCCGGTGATAACCATGGGGATAGGTGGACAGCCGGGGACATTGATGATCGGCTTGTCCTTGATCAGGTCGGAAACCGAGACGGCACCGGTCGGATTCGGGCTGGCGTGCGGGATACCGCCATAGGCGGCACAGGTACCCACCGAAATAATGGCTGCGGCCCCCTTGGCCGTGTCCAGCAACATGGACTGGTTGCTGATGCCCGCGATGGTGGAAAACCCCGGATTCCCCAGCGGGATAGAGCCATCAACCACCAGGATGTACTCGCCAAAGTTCTCTTCCATGGCGGCTTCCCGTGCCGCTTCCGCAGCAGTACCTGCGGCAGCTTGCAGGGTATGGTGGTAATCCAGTGAGATGGTGTCGAAGATCAGGCCTTCCACCGTCGGCGAATGGGAACGGGTCAGCGATTCGGTACAACCGGTACATTCCTGGAACGACAACCAGATCACCGATGGCCGCCGTGCCTTTTCCAGGGCGGCCGCAATGGCCGGCACCATGGCTGGCGGCAACGCCATCATTGAAGCGGTGGCCGCACAGAATTTCAGGAACCCGCGCCGGGAAATTCCCTGTCGCCGCAGGGCTGCACCCAAAGTCTCGTCTTTCGACATTATCTATCTCCTGTATGCGGTCATGTTGTTACCTCAGGCAAGTTGCGTCTGTAACTGCTCAAGGCCCTGCCGGATATCTTCCTGTTGTGAACGCAGCAGGTCCGGTATGTCACAGACCTCGATAAACTTGCCAATCACCTCATTGTCATTATTGAAATGCATCACCACCCAGACACCGGGATAGCGAGTTTCAATGATCTCGCTGGGACCCAGCGCCTGCAAGCGAGCAAACACCTCGCCCTGCCCCAGTTCATCCAGCAATTTTTGTTCCTCTCCCGGTGCCAGCGGCAGACTGCGCAAATCGATGACCGTGCTACCGCCATCGTCCAGCAGCGTTACCAGCGCATGCCGGATTTCATGCAGCAACGGCTGCACGTTATGGGTCAGGTCTTCACCGATCTCTACCTGCAGTGTTTCTGTAACCATCATCAAATCTCAGGCGATCGGGGGACACTGCGGTTTCGCAGACCAGACCAGTAATGGGCAGTTGGCATGCCGGATCACCTCGGCGGTCACCGATTCATCCAGCGCACGCCGGAAACCCGAATCACCATGGGTGGCCATGGACACCAGGCTGATATTCAGGGTATCGATCTTGTTGAGAATCTCCATAATCGGTCGCCGATAAGTGGACAGGTCCAGCGACACCTTCAGCCCGGTGTTCGCCAGGGCGACGCTCTGATCCTGCAGCAATACCTTGATAGCGGCGCGGTCCTCCTCGGGCAGGTTGCTGTCCATTTCATCATGGAACAGGATCACTTCCGAATCATGCGCCGTTGCGAAACGCTCCACGCACTCCAGAATGGCCGCCGAGGCACTGGTCCCGTCCAGCGGCACCAGGATACGCTTGAACAGTTCCTCGGTGCGCTGATCGGCCGGTTCCACCCGGGTCGTATGCAGGATAAAAACCGGACAGGGTGACTGCCGCAACACCTGCTCGGTAACGCTGCCTTCACGGACCCGCTCCAGTCCCGAGCGGCCATGCGTGGACATCAGCAGCATCGTGGCTGGCATCAGAATGGCAAATTTCACGATTTCATCCACCGGGTTACCCATCCGGGTTTCGTGCCGGACGGTCCAGTCATCACGAACCAGGGCATTCTGAATTTCATCGACATGTGTTCTGCCGCTGGCCGCTTCACCGGCTTGCGGGATCACGTTCAACAGCACAATCCGGGTCGTTTCGCGGGGCGTTATCGATTTAACATAGAGGAGTATCTCACCTACGGATTCCGTACCATCCAACGGAACGAGTATCTTGTTCTCCATATAGCCTACCCCCCCGGTTCTGCTGCTGCCTGTGAAGTATGCTGCTGGCCCGCCCCTGCATAGCCGTGCTGTGGATGCCACCGCCCGAGTCGCTCGACTATCTGCTGCGCCGCAACCGGCAACGCCTGCTTGACCGGGTTGCTCAGACAGGAACCCCAATCAACCATTTCCGGCTGGATGGCAATCAGGACGCGGTTTTCCGGGATGGCATCGGTCAGGTGTGCAATGGCCAGCAGGTCGCCGAGACTGACTTCATGCACACTGCGCTTGGTTTTGCCGGCGAAACGATCCATCTCCTGCCCGCTAAAAACCTCAACCGTGCCGGGAGGGGCGTCCAGTTCCGCCGCATCGATAACAATGAGGTTGTCGGCCTCCTCAATCCAGGGCGCCAGGGTAAAGCTCAGGGTACCGCCATCAAGATATTCAACACTGGTGAGAGCGGGATAATGCCGACGCATATAGTCCAGCATATGGATGCCGGTGCCCTCATCTGCCAGCAGGGTGTTGCCTATACCCAGAATCAGTGTGTTATTTGATAACATCCTGCAGACTCCTCATTCTTGTTGTAATGATTTGTACAGCAGGAAGAGCTGAGTTTTGTTGATATACATCAAGTCAGCACCGATTTATTCATGTTTACATAAATGCCTGTCGCGGGGGGTGGTTAACACCGGCACAGCTACCGGAGGATGTATCGATGTGCCTTGGTATTCCAATGCAAATCAAGTCTATAGACGGTTATACCGCGAACTGCGA
>DMKK01000065.1:0-3430 GCA_003454335.1 Gammaproteobacteria bacterium
CAACAGCGTGAATACCGTCAGCTCTATCCAGCAAATAATGCGCCACCCAAGTCGGGCAATCGTTTCAACCAACAGGCATTCCCCCTTACATCAGCCAGCCGAGAGCTTAACCAAAACCCGTTGGAAAGCGAAAAATATTATTCAGCGTACCGACAGTAATTCAGAATTTCTGTTGCAGGAAGGAATTCATCCGTAAACAATTCGATATATCTGCCCGGATATTATCGTAGGATGCTCAGCCTGCGAAGCTTCCGCATCCTACGCAATAGCCAGGATTCACGAACAAGTCCCTTCCTGCAACAGCCTCCATAATCCACAGGGACACTGGCATATATACTTCAATATAAAGATATAGAACTCCAACTCTTGACATTGACCGACCAGTCAACTACTATACTCCCCATGGAATCTTCAAACGACACCCGCCAACGGATCATCAGCGCCGCTCAGGAACTTATATATACACGCAGCTACAACGAAGTCGGCGTGCAGGAAATTTGTAACCGCGCCGAGGTAAAGAAAGGCAGTTTTTATCATTTCTTCCCCTCGAAGCGTGACCTCGCCCTGGCCGTTCTGGATCAATCTCAGGCTGTTATGTACGAAACAATCATTAACCGGGCATTCGTTGATGACATCCCGCCGCTGGCACGTATCGAGCGTTTTTTTACCATTGTCTATGACTTCCACAAACAGGTGAAAAAGGACACCGGTTACGTGTTCGGCTGCCCGTTTGGAAATCTTGGCTGTGAAATGAGCACCCGGGACGAGGACATCCGCTGCAAGGTTGATGACATCCTCCGTACCTCGGAAAAGCCCTTTGAGAAGGCACTTTCCGAAGCGGTCACCAGGGGCGACCTGCCTGCCACTGATGCTGCCGCAACGGCACGGGCCATCTTTGCCTACGTTGAAGGCATCATGGTCTACGCGAAAACCCGCAACGATCCGGAGCTCATACGCGAACTGGGGAAACATGCCCTGCAACTGATCATTCCTGCAAAAATCCAGTGAACTTTTTTTGCCCAAACCATAGCCGACCGGTCAACTAGAAAGGAGACAACACCATGAAGATACGCTCAGCTGTATTTCTCACCCTGGCACTCCTGTCATGGGCAGTAATTCCAGGGGCTGAGGCCACTGGCCCCACCTCTGAAGAATCATGGGTAATGGATTTATCACACGCCGATGTCGCTTTCTCGGTCCGGGTACTGGGTATCTTTGAAATCAACGGGCAATTTGAACGCTTGCAAGGCGGACTGATATTCGATGACAGCTGCAATGCCAGGGACATCGCCTTCAGCATTGAATCAAGCAGCGCAAACACCCGTGACACGGCCCTGGATAACGTCTTGCGCAGCCCTGCCCTGCTCAACACAGAAAATTTTCCGGTGATCACTTTTGCAAGCAGCAAAATAGTCCTGCATCAAGGTGACCCCGGCCTGATCATCGGACAGCTCGGTCTGAATGGCATCACCCGTGAAGTTAGCTTCGCCCTGAAACACAATCTTGATAGCACAGGTGCCACTCTGACAGCTACATCCCGGCTCGAAGCGACCGCAACAATCAGTCGTAAGGCCTTCGGCATCACCGCATTACCTGTCGCCGTTGCAGACAACATCAATATCACCGTCACCATGAACACCCGGCCGGAATACATCAAACTGGCTGATGCCCGCAATCAAGATAACCCTTGAGGAGATCCTGTCATGTCACATTCAGCACACCGCCTGTCCGATCAACTTGACGAAACCGTTAGCGGTTTCATGTCCTCCCTGCCGGACGACGAGGCACAGATTGTCGGCGCCAGCTTTGAGAAATTGCACGCCTCTCACACGGGTGAGCGCGCCATCGCCGCCGGAGATATTGCACCCGACTTTACCCTGCCCGGCGCAAGCGGTGCAGCGGTACGCCTGCGCGACAAGCTCCGCGAAGGGCCCGTGATATTGAGTTTCTACCGGGGTGGCTGGTGCCCGTTCTGCAACCTGGAGCTGCAGGCATTGCAGTCGTTGCTCCCCGAGATCAGGGCTCTGGGTGCCAGCCTGATCGGCATCTCTCCCGAAACACCGGATAATTCCATGACAACCGCTGAAAAACACCAGCTTGAGTTTGAAGTACTGAGCGACATTGGCAACAAAACGGCTCGCGATTACGGCCTGATTTTCACTGTCTACGAGGAAATGCGGCCACTCTATCTCAAGTGGGGGCTGGATGTACCCGCGAGTAACGGTGACGACAGCTGGGAACTCCCCGTACCCGCCACCTACGTAATTGACAGCAACAGTGTTGCGCGTGCCGCGCATGTAGACAAGGATTATACGAAACGCATGGAACCGGAACAGATACTGACCGCGCTGCGCAATCTCAAGGCGTGAGCCACCATAATTGCGTATGCGCAGCGATCACCACTGATGGGTGCGTCATTTTATTCCTTCACCCATCCTACAAAGAACTCCGGTTTTTTGTAGGATGGGTGAAGAAGCGCAGCGACGCACCCATCAATAACGCAATGGTGCGCTGCACCTACAAATCAGACAACACATTTACAATGACGCTGCCATCAACCGGCTCGAGACCATGATGGGCAGGGATATTGATCAGCGATGATTTGCCATGCAGCGCCGGAATATTATTCATGTCCTGGCTGTAGGCCGGGACAATGTAGTCCCCCTGCCCGAACCCAGACTGTCCCCTGACAACGGAGAAATACTGAATATCCGGATGCGGCTGCCCGTTCAACCAGTACAGCAGGGTGCCAGGTTGCGGACGCACCAGATCAACGTACAGGCTGCGCGAACGCATCGCCGTGTCATAGCCATCACCGGCAAAAATGTCTGTAATCACGGACAAGGGAAACGGGATATCCGTCGCATCCAGCGCCTGCTCGGCACGCACGGTTCCCAGGTGCGGGCTGGCAATGGTAATCAGCGCCTTCACATTGCCGGCACCACCGCGCACCAGCGCAGCACGTGCAACCACGCCACCGGCAGAATGACCGACCAGAATCACGGGTTCATCGCCGTGCGTCTTGCTGATTGCGTCGAGAATTTCCCGCAACTGATAGACCTGTACCAGTATCGGCGCTTCCGATGGCAGGTCTACCGCATAGAATTTCTGCCTGGCCTGCGTACCCGGTGCCGGGACCAGCTGAATACCGGCCGGGCCGGCAACATAGGTACCGGCGCGCTGCCAGTCATGCTGCAGCAAGATGGGTGTTATCCCGCTCCTGTCCCAGGATTGCACACCACCCAGGTAGCCATGCACCAGGACGAGCACATCCGCACGCACGGCTAATGAAAACAGACTCGTAACCAGGATAAATAAAGTAATCAGTCCTTTTTTCATGGCATCACCTCTCAAGAGTACAGAACGAAATCAAATAATGCGCAGGATGCGCACATGATATCCGGCGGATCGCTTCCGGCATCACCGAAAA
>DMKK01000065.1:3480-5720 GCA_003454335.1 Gammaproteobacteria bacterium
CACCGAAAAATCAGACTCAGTGGCGGCGTGAAGAGATCGCTCCCGGCATCAGCAAAAAACCAGGCATTGTGGCAGCGTCAAGAGATCGCTTCCGGCTTCCTGCCTCACGCGATCTACCTACGTCCTGTAGGCAAAAAAAAACGGGGGTGGCTCTTGCGAGCCGCCCCCGTTTGACCTTTCTGACTGTCAGTTCTGACGGTCAGGCCAGCGTCTTACTTGGCAGGAGCAGCAGGTGCCTGCGGGGCAGCCGGTGCCTGCGGAGCGCCATACGGTGCATAACCGTAAGGAGCAGGAGCGCCGTAACCGCCGCCGTAAGGAGCGCCATAGCCGCCACCGTAAGGAGCGCCATAACCATAGCCATTATTGCCATAGTAATTGCCTTGGTAATCGCCATAACCACGGCCATAACCACGACCATGACCACGACCAGTACCACGGGCGTTACCGCTCATGTTGAAGCCGAAATCACCGTCGCCGAAGAAATCGCCCATGCCATCGCCCCAGCCATCACCCCAACCGTTGTTACCATAGTTGTTGCCATAGTTGTTGTTACCGAAAGGTCCCCAGTTGCCCCATGCAGAAGCAGCAGTTGATGCAACCACCAAAGAAGCGGCAGTCATTACCAGTGCAATCTTTTTCATAATCGTCTCCAAATATCTATATAAAAAACTTAGGTTAAAAAGTGTGTGTGCAATAACGCAGATGCATAATATAAGCAGCTCATTAATTAAGCAAGTACTTATTTTATTAAATTTTGAATAATCAAATGCCACCACACTTATTCATATATTTATTCAATATGTTACATGCTTTTTATAAGGTATTATATAGAAAACAATATCCGCACAAACAGGTGAATCACCGCAAAAATGGCCCTCAGCGAAACGTGAGGGACCCAACTTCACCCAGCGCAAGCCGGATATCCTCCAGGTCTGGATAGCGGGCATAATAAGGGAAACCGTATGCCCCACCGCAGAGCAGATACTGCACGTCCGGCTGCCCATCCGAGTGCAGCGCAAACTGATAAGCAAGCATAATCCACTCTCCTGTGTCATCCGCCATCAGCGTGTCATCATCCGCCACCAGCTGGAAACCATCCGCAGCTGCCAGCTGTATCCCCTGATTACGTCGCCTCACATAATGTGTGACGCCATGGACGCCCGTAATTTCAAAAACGCCGGCACGTACGGTTTGCGCTGCCTCCAGAACCCGACTGACTGCCAGCTCACAGTGCGGGGCATATTCACCCGCACCCGGTTCGCGCGCCCCACGCTGAAAAGACACATGGGCTTGCCTGGGTGGTATACGAACGTCCTGGTGCAATGCAAAGCCGGTTGCTGACAACTTCTCGAAATTGCCGTCCCCGGTACTGACCTGAAACCCGGACTGGCAAGCCGACAGCCCCAAGGCGGCGCATAACAACAGCGCGTAACGATGCATAATCATGAACAGCAATCCCCTGTTGACCCATCTGTGAAGGCACACCATAACACCGGGAGAACAGACCTGCCGCAACTCGCGCGCACTTGAAAAAGCGTCGACCAGACTGAAAACAGGGACAATCGACAGACTACCGGCGAAACCTCTAATATTTATTGCAATAACTCTTCATCCATTTGTTATTTATAAATATATATTTAAAATAATCACTCTTAAACCCTTCTTCCCGCCCTTCTGGAGCGCCTGCCCGCCGCCGCTATAATCCACCGGTAGCGCACTGTTACCGCACCGCGAAATACAATAATTAATCAATAAATATCAATGTGATACAAGATTTTTTCTGTGGCCGAATACACCCCCAAAAGACCCGATCAGAAGGACAGATGACCCGCCAAAAAATATTTTTCGGGCAATTTTCGAATATACAAAAATTACCCGATCCCGATATACGAGCAATATCAGAACCCTACATCCGCACACTCGGAAGTGGCGAAAATCGCGTCAATCTATTGTGGTTGACAGCCACCCTGCCCAGAGGGCGTAATGAATAACAGCATCGGTCAGAGCACGACTGCAGGAGGCGGGCAAGCACGGAAAGCATTTTCTTCGATGTGGACCAGCTAACCCACCTGAGCAGGACTGAACAGGCACATGGCCTCGAAGAGGCGGAGCGCCAGATCGATGCGGACAACGTGCTGCCGCCAGTGATCCAGCCACCTTGAGCGGGTGGATCAACAGCGACAATACCTAGTGGAGATGCAGCACAAAATATTTGAGTGTTAGCCCAAACACCAACCTCC
>DMKK01000065.1:5736-6784 GCA_003454335.1 Gammaproteobacteria bacterium
CCCCGCCATACCGGCGGGTTTTTTTTATTCCGCCCCGGAACAGCCAGGCTGCTAATCTTTAAAGAACAATTAAAGAGGTTTTTACACATGCGCTTCTGGCTGGTACAGCAACTGGTACTGTTACTTGTCATCACCAACGCCACGCCGGTCATTATCAGCCTGCTGGCCGGCCGGCACTGGAACCGGCCGCTTGACGGAAACCGTCTGTTCCGGGACCAGCGACCACTGCTGGGACCCTCCAAGACGGTACGCGGCGTGCTTGGGGCCGTACTCGTAACCGCCCTGATTGCGCCTCTGTTCAGCCTGAGCGCCATTGAGGGAGCAAGCTTTGCGCTGCTGGCAATGACGGGAGACCTTTGCTCCAGCTTTATCAAGCGGCGACTGGGCATCGCCTCCAGCCGTTCGGTACCCTTTCTGGATCAAGTGCCGGAAACGGTAATACCACTCTGGGGCATGCAGTCGGTACTCGGGGCAAGCATCAACGAAATGCTACTGGCCGCCGCCCTCTTCATCGTCATTGACCTGTTGCTTTCCACACTGACCCGACCGGCAACCGCACGCTAGGCGCCCGTCGGACCCAGGAGTCTGTCGGATCTAGGCGCAGTGCAGATGGTGCAGGGTTATCTCCGGCGGGCAATTGATGCGAACATCGACCACGCAGGCCCCGGAGCCCGCGGAGGTATAACCTGCCAGACCATGATGGGACCAGGCACCGGCACAGAGGGCACGCGGACAACTGGCATTGCACATAACGGGAATACCCCCTGGCAGACAAATCTGGCCGGCATGCGTATGACCGCACAACATGACATCAAAATCAGCGTGGGCGGCATGCCGGTAAATCTCGGGCGAATGTGCCAGCAGGATCGACACGGCATCCTCGGGAATAGCATCTGCCGCCTTCTCAAGATTATCCGCGCGATAATAATGCGGGTCATCAATCCCCGCCAGGTAGATGGTATCACTGCCTCGCGCCAGCGCCACCTGCTCGTTCAGCAACAGGCGAATACCCATCGCTTCAATACCCGGCACCATGCAAACCGTGTCG
>DMKK01000278.1 GCA_003454335.1 Gammaproteobacteria bacterium
CTGTTTTTCCTTGTTTTGTATTTTGAATGATCTACGCAAATAGCCACGGAGCCTCTATTTTACGCTTATCTTCGTATTCTTTTATCTCGTCCGCGTGTTGCAAGGTCAAACCAATATCATCCAAACCATTTAACAAGCAGTATTTACTGAATTCATCCACATCAAAACTGTAAGTCTCGCCATCTGGCGTTACCACTTGCTGTTTTTCTAAATCAACAGTCAGCTCATAGCCTTCATTTGCTTCTACAGCTTTAAATAAAGCATCAACATCATCTTCTGATAAAACCAACGGCAATAAACCATTCTTAAAACTGTTATTAAAGAAAATATCAGCATAGCTCGGCGCAATAACCGCACGAATACCATAATCATCCAATGCCCAAACCGCGTGTTCACGTGATGAGCCACAACCAAAGTTTTCTCGCGCTAAGAGTATCGAACCACCTTGGTAACGCGGTTGATTTAAAACAAAGTCTTCTTTGATTTCACGCTTAGAGTGATCCATGCCCGGCTCGCCTGCTTTCACATAGCGCCAATCATCAAATAGAGTTGGACCAAAACCTGTTTTACTAATGGATTTTAAATATTGCTTGGGAATAATCGCATCGGTATCAACATTGTGCCGGTCAAGGGGCATCACCACGCCTTTATGAGTATTAAACTTTTCCATATCCTAGCCCTGCTCCTTGCGTATATCGGAGAAATGACCGGTGACTGCCGCCGCAGCTGCCATCGCAGGGCTGACCAGATGGGTACGGCCTCCCGGCCCCTGACGGCCTTCAAAATTTCGATTGGAAGTCGATGCACAGCGATCCCCCGGCTCCAGGCGATCAGCATTCATTGCCAGGCACATTGAACAACCCGGCTGCCGCCACTCAAATCCGGCCGTGATAAATATCTTGTCCAGTCCTTCTGCCTCAGCCTGGGCCTTGACCAGTCCGGACCCGGGTACGACCAGTGCCTGCTTGATGCCCGCTGCAACCTTGCGGCCACGAACAGTAGTGGCAGCTGCCCGCAGGTCTTCAATACGCGCATTGGTACAGGAACCAATAAACACATGATCCGGGCGAATATCGGTAATCGCCATGCCCGGCTGCAGATCCATGTAGGCCAGTGCATTGCGCATGCCTTCGCGTTTGACACTGTCAGGCTCGGCATCCGGATCCGGTACGACACCATCAATAGCAGCCACCATTTCCGGAGATGTGCCCCATGTTACCTGTGGCTTCAGCCGGGTCGCATCCAGCCTAACGGTACGCTCAAAAACGGCATCCGGATCACTGTGCAATTGCTGCCAGCTGGCAACGGCCCGGTCCCATAATTCACCTTTTGGTGAGTATGGACGATTGGCCAGATATTTAATCGTAGTTTCATCGACAGCCACCAATCCCGCCCGGGCACCGGCTTCAATGGCCATATTACAAACTGTCATGCGACCTTCCATGGACAGATCCTGCATAGCAGTACCGGTAAACTCGATCGAGCAGCCCGTCCCGCCCGCAGTACCGATCTTGCCAATGATAGCAAGCACGACATCCTTGGCAGAAACACCCGGTGCCAGTTGCCCATCGACACGAATTTCCAGGTTCTGCGCTTGCTTCATTATCAGGCACTGCGTTGCCAGCACATGCTCGACATCCGAGGTACCAATACCAAATGCGAGCGCCCCAAAGGCCCCGTGAGTGGAGGTATGTGAATCGCCGCAAACAACCGTCATTCCTGGCAATGTGGCACCCTGCTCCGGACCGATCACGTGCACAATACCCTGCCGGGGGTCATTCATCAGAAACTCGGTGATCCCCAGGTCGACACAATTCCGGTCAAGGGTTTCCACCTGTAACCTCGATACCGGATCTGCAATGCCTTCACTGCGGTTGGTAGTCGGCACATTGTGATCCGGCACCGCAAGAATGGAATCTGTACGCCACGGCGTGCGCCCTGCAATCCGCAGGCCTTCGAAGGCCTGTGGCGATGTCACTTCATGGATCAGGTGACGGTCAATATAGATCAGCGCCGTGCCGTCCTCGTCCTGACGAACAAGATGGGCATCCCAGAGTTTGTCATAGAGCGTCTTGCTGGACATTACGATCAACCTGACTGTATTTACGTGGCTAAACGGCAAATTATATAGGATAGTCCAGGTCTCTCCTAGGGTAATAGTCCACTCAACTCTCGGGGATATCCCTGACACCGAATAGCACCACAATTACCGCACAAAGGCAGACCGCCGCCGCCATCAGGTACATTGCCTGTGGTCCCAGCCCGGTCCAGAGATAACCACTCACCAGGGTTCCTGCTGCGCCCCCGGCACCAAAACTGATACTGCTGTACAGGGCCTGGCCGCGCCCCTGGTGGGACCCGGTGAACAGGGAATGAATGAGAAATATCATGACGGCGTGATACAGGCCAAAGCTGGCTGCGTGCAGGGTCTGGCTGAAAGTGATAATGGCCGGATTGTCGGCATAGTATGCCGTTAACAGCCAGCGCAGCATCGTCAGTAGTGTCGCAATCAACAGCAGTCTGCGTGCGCCAAACCGGGGCAGCAACACCGGCATCAACAGGAACACGCCGATCTCGGACAACACACCCAGCGCCCAGAATTGTCCGATAACGGTTGTTGAATAACCAAGTTCTTCCATGTACAGACTGAAGAAACTGTAATACGGGCCGTGACTGGCTTGCATCAGGAAACTCACACCAAGCAGAGAGAGCACCACCGGGCGTCGCAGCACCTTGCGCAATGGTTCCTGGTCTAACGGCAGATGACCGACCGCCGACTCCGGTACCCACAGGCTGTTTAGCCAGATCAGGGTAAACAGTCCGAGCAAGACTGCCGGCAGTACGGCAGTACTATATTGCCCCAGCAGGACACCCAGGCCGGCAACGGCGAGAATAAATCCGACGGATCCCCACAGGCGAATACCACTGTAGCGGTGCATGTCATCACCGAGGTGATTCATCGTGGTTGCCTCGAACTGCGGCAACGTGGCATTCCAGAAGAAACTGAACACCACCAGCACCAGCGCCATCCACCAGAAGGCATTGCCAACAAATACGCCTGCAAACGAGATCGCAGCAAGCAGGGAGGCAACCCTGATGATGGTGATGCGTTTACCGGTATGATCGGCGATCCAGCCCCATATATTCGGCGCCACGATCTTGGTCGCCATTAGAATGGCCATTAACTGTCCGATTTCAGTGATACTGAAATCGAGTGACTTCAGGTACAGGCTCCAGTAGGGAAGCAATGCACCGAGGGAGGCAAAATAGAACAGGTAAAAACCGGACAGTCGCCAGTACATCATGTCACGCAGCAACCGCCTTCAGGTCGACAGTGGGTCAGATTGACAGTGGATCAGACAAACAGTGGATTTCCTCAGGCGCCTGCAGCGGGCGGAATAACCGGTGTCTCTGAGCTGACATCCATATTCTGTGCCCGGTGTCGCAGCACATGGTCCATCAGGACAATGGCCAGCATGGCTTCTGCAATCGGTGTTGCACGGATACCGACACAGGGGTCGTGCCGGCCAGTCGTGACGACCTCTACCGGCTGGCCGTGAATATCAACAGTTTGGCCGGGAATACGAATGCTCGAGGTTGGTTTAAGTGCCACACTGACAAGGATATCCTGGCCGCTTGAAATACCACCCAGCACCCCGCCAGCCTGGTTACCCAGAAATCCATCTGGCGTTATTTCATCACGGTGTTCAGTACCCTTTTGTTCAACACAGGAAAAACCGGCACCAATCTCGACACCCTTCACGGCATTGATACTCAGCATGGCATGCGCAATATCGGCATCCAGGCGATCAAAAATCGGTTCGCCCAGTCCCGGTGGTACGCCGGTAGCGACCACATTAACACGTGCGCCAACCGAGTCACCGGACTTGCGTAATGCATCCATATATTCTTCCAGTTCCGGGACACGCGCCGGATCAGGCGAGAAAAACGGATTTTTCTCGACGGCTGACCAGTCTTTCAGTTCAAGTTTCACCGGCCCCAGCTGCGCCAGATACCCCTGTGTTTTGATGCCATACTTCAGTTGTAAATATTTCCTGGCAACCCCCCCTGCTGCAACACGCATAGCGGTTTCACGCGCAGAGGAACGGCCACCCCCCCGGTAATCCCGGATGCCATATTTTTGCTGGTAGGTGTAATCGGCGTGGCCGGGCCGAAACCGCTCCTTTATGTCTGCATAATCCTTTGATTTCTGATCAGTGTTATAAATGATCAGGCCAATGGGTGCGCCGGTCGTCTTGCCTTCAAATACTCCCGAAAGAATTTGCACCTCGTCGGATTCGCGTCGCTGCGTGGTATGTCTTGACTTGCCGGGCTTGCGCCGATCCAGGTCCGTCTGCAGGTCCGCCTCGCTCAGTGGCAACCCGGGGGGGCAACCATCGACAATACAGCCCAGCGCCGGTCCATGACTCTCGCCAAAACCGGTGACCGTGAATAGTTTCCCAAAACTGTTTCCTGACATGGATATAGTGTAACGATTCCAGGCGGTAGCGTCGCCCCTTTGTTTATTTAAAGATTAAGATATCAGCAACCGATAGCCTCCATGCATCGTCAAAGACCAGTCATCAAGGAGACTACCGTGGCACAAACAGAAACAGATCAGGGTCCGCAGGTCGGCAACTATCTGGGACAGCCCATCTACCAGACCATCGAATCAGGCAACGACACCTACGTGTTCGACCGGATTGCAGAAAGTATCGACGGGGAATTTCCACTCGACCAGCTAAACAAGAATGAACTGCTTATCAAGCCCGGATTGATTTACCGACCCAAGGTCTGAGTCTGCAGGTTGCTGATCCCGGCAACAGCCGGTTTGTCAGCCCCCGGAAGCATCCAGTCCCTGCCGGTGGGTCTCGTTTATAGTGTAAAACAGTCTAATACAGGGCAGATCCTGTTCCGAATGCCGTTTCACAATGCGCATCAGCGGCAGGTCATTACGTCCGAACTGGTAGCTGCCATCTTGCATGGACTCACGCATTCCCGTCAGTTCTTTTTTCAGTACCTCGACAAATCCCTGGTTGCTTTCAATCTCGTCAAAGTCATAGCTGGAAGCCTCAAGAATATCGTCAAGTTCGTCCAGCGCCTGTTCCACCAGACGCACATAGGCCGCCGCAGTTTTTGGTCGTCCAGTCATTGATTTATCACCTCATCCGTTGTTGCGTTGCAGTACTACCCGGTTAAACGTTTCCTGATACTGCGCCAGTTCGGCTGCTTCCAGCAGAAAAACGCCCGTCCCCCCGTTTTCAAAATCAAGCCATAGAAACGGCACTTCCGGATACTGCGCTTGCAGTGCTGCATGCGTATAACCCACTTCGATAACAAGTATCCCGTCGCTGGCCAGATACCGGGCGGCATCATTCAGCATCCGCACAACGATATCCAGGCCATCTTCCCCGGCAATCAGCCCGGAAGCCGGTTCATGCCGGTATTCATCAGCCAGCTGACCGGCCTCATCCCGGGGCACATAAGGTGGATTGGAGACAATAATGTCATAGGTTTTGCCACCAAGTGCGGAGAAAAGATCAGACTCAATCAGGTTGACACGCCCGTCCAGCCCATGTCGTGCAGTATTTATTCGCGCCACCGCCAGGGCATCGCTGGAGACGTCCGCTGCATCGACCCGTGCCTGTGGAAAGGCCGTTGCACAGGCAATGGCGATGCAGCCGCTGCCGGTACCCATATCGAGAATGCTGTCCACCCTGTCGGGGTCTATCCAGGGAGCAAACCGGGCGGCGATTAACTCGGCTATTGGCGAGCGCGGCACCAGCACGCGTTCGTCTACGTAAAACGGCATTCCGGCAAACCAGGCCTCATCCATCAGGTAGGCTGCCGGTTTACGGGTAGTGACACGTTGCTCGAGCAACCCCGCAACACGGGCATAGTCCGTCTCGCTGATTTCCGTATCCAGCACTGCATCCGGCTGATCATAGCCAATGTGCAGAGCATGCAGGACCAGCGAAGCCGCCTCATCCAGCGCATTATCAGTACCATGTCCGTAGACCAGCCCGGCCTTGTCAAAGCGGTCTGCACCCCAATGGATAAGTGCGCGCGCTGTTTTATCGGGTTGGGTCATGTCAAGCGAATACCTGTCTGATCTTTCTGAATACCTAAACATTTCTCCCGCATCGGGGGCAGAATAGCACTCTGCAGCCAGCCGCGATTATAAATTTCTCCGCGGCCAGGCACACCAAAACAGTGTATCGCAGGCGACTCTTGTGGAATAATCGCCGCCCATGTCCACAGATAACAAACAATCAAGGTTCAACCGCGTCCTGGCAGGCGTCATTATAGCCGTACTGGCCACGTCTGCCGGTATCTGGGCCGCGCGCGCCGTATTAGAACGCCAATCAGCCATGAATGAGCTTGATGCCACCCGTTTTCCGGCGCCCAGAGAAATTCAGCCATTTAAACTTATAGACCACAATAATGCGGTCTTTGACAACAATGCGCTCAAGCAACACTGGTCATTTCTGTTCTTTGGGTACACCCATTGTCCGGACGTATGCCCGACTACCCTGTCTGTCCTGAACAGTGTGGCGCAGCAGTTGCAGGACCTTGATGAAGATATTCGCTTCATCTTTGTCAGTGTTGACCCTGAACGTGACACGCCTGAGCAACTGGCACGCTTCGTTACGTACTTCAATGGCGACTTTATCGGCGTCACCGGCACACCGGAAGGCATTGAACAACTGACAAAACCACTCGGCATTCTGCACATGCGGGTAGCAGCAGCGGAAGGGGCCAGCGCTTACCTGGTCGACCACACTGCCAGCGTATTGTTGTTTGACCCGGATGGTCGTTACCACGCCGTATTTGGCGCCCCCCTGTCAGCTGATGCGGTTGTCAGCGATTTCAGGAAGATGCTGAAAGCCTATCAATGAACAGCTGCTTGCCTCGTGCCCTCACCGTTTTGCTGCTGTTATCCGGATCATCACTGGCAATGGCAGATGCGACGCTCGCGATCGGCGAACCATGGATCAGGGAAGCCCCGCCAACTGCACGCGTTATGGCCGGTTATTTGGCGCTAACCAACGCCGGTGACACACCCGTCACCGTCACATCTATCAGTAGTCCGGACTTTGAGGCAGCTGAAATTCACAGGACTGTTGTCAAGGAAGGGGTTGCCCGGATGCTGCCGGTCACGCAGCTTGATATACCCGCCAACAGCCAGCTCAAACTCGAACCCGGCGGCCTGCATTTGATGTTATTCGAGCCACAGCGGCCATTACTGGAAGGCGCGACCGTCACCCTGACAATTCATCGCAGCAATGGTAGCAACGTGACCGTAACAGCACCGGTGATCCGAAAAACCGGTGGCGAAGATCATTCCCACCATCATCATTAATAGTCCTTACCCGATTCCATGACTGGCAAGCTGACGTCATGCACCCTGAACATTATGCGCACAGATACACTGCACTCGGACCATACAAGCGGAACGCACCATGCCAGGAAATAATGCCAGCCTGCTGGACCTGCTGAAGTCATGGCCATTGGCAGTGTTACCGCACCAACTCTTGTCCAGGCTGGTACGCAGCGCCACCCGCTGGCGCACCGGCTGGTGGAAGAACCCGTTGATCCGGTTGTTTATCCGGCATTTCAGTGTCGACATGTCGGAGGCAGAAGCTGCCAATGCCGAGGACTATGCTGACTTCAACAGCTTCTTTACACGCGCACTCAAACCTGCGGCACGTACATTCCCGGATGATCAGCAGGCTGTCACCAGCCCGGTAGATGGACGTGTCAGCCAGGCAGGTGACATCCGGGCCGGCAGGCTGATACAGGCAAAGGGCCGGGATTACTCACTCACGGCATTGCTCGGTGACAACCAGCAGCATGCCGCTGATTTTGAGAACGGCAAGTTTGCCACGCTGTATCTGTCACCTCGCGATTATCACCGTATCCATATGCCCTGCCAGGGACAATTACTGGAAACGACTTACGTACCCGGTCGACTGTTCAGCGTTGCACCCCATACGACCCGCGCCATACCTGGTCTGTTTACCCGCAATGAACGTTTGGTGACACGCTTTGACACACCCGCCGGCCCAATGGCATTGATTATGGTGGGCGCTATTTTTGTATCCTGCATGGAAACAGTCTGGGGCGGTCTGGTCAATCCGTCCATGGGAATGAGCCTGCAGCGAAGCCAATATAGCTCGGGGGACAGCCCCGCAGTCAATCTTCAGCGGGGCGAAGAAATGGGAGTGTTCAATATGGGCTCTACCGTTATTCTGTTATTTGGACAGGACCGGGTTGACTGGTCCAACGATCTGCAGCCGGGCTCACCGGTCCGCTTGGGACAGATACTGGGCAACCTCATCAGCCGGTGAAAAAACCATTCTTACTACCAAAAAGACATTATCGCCACGGAATCCACGAAAAACACGAAAATATTTCTATTAAAGCATTTATTTTTCCGTGTTCTTCCGTGGATTCCGTGGCCATTAAATAGAAGACTGGCACACGGCATAATTCTTCTCGGAATCCGCTTTTATCAGTTTAAATGAGTACTTGAGTTTTACACAGGAAAACATCATGAACCCCACTCTTAACATTGCCGTCCGTGCCGCCCGCAGTGCCGGTAACGTCATCATTCGTAATCTTGGAAAGCTGGATACACTGGCTGTACACACAAAAGACCGCAACGATTTTGTTACCGAGGTCGACCGGCAGGCCGAACAGGAAATCATTTTTATCTTGCGCAAGGCATTTCCCGATCACGGTATCCTTGCCGAGGAAAGCGGCCTTCAGGAAGGTAATGAATACCAGTGGATTATTGATCCCCTGGATGGCACTACAAACTTTCTGCATGGATTTCCTCAGTTTGCTGTTTCCATTGCCCTGCGCCACAAGGGGCGTATGGAACAGGCTGTCATTTATGATCCCCTGCGTCAGGAGCTTTTCACCGCAACCCGTGGTGCCGGGGCCACACTGAATGACCGGCGAATTCGTGTCACGAAACGCAATACACTGGAAGGCTCACTGCTCGGTACCGGCTTTCCGTTCAAGTCACAACAACACCTGGACACCTATCTTGATATGTTCCGGGCTTTATTTCCGCAAGCTGCCGGAATACGACGCGCCGGGTCCGCTGCACTCGATCTTGCCTATGTGGCAAGCGGACGCCTGGATGGTTTCTGGGAGATCGGCCTGAATATCTGGGATATGGCTGCCGGCGTGCTGCTGATACAAGAGGCCGGAGGGCTTTCCAGTGACTTTTCAGGTGGTGACAATCACCTGGAAAGCGGCAACATTGTGGCCGGGAATCCCAAGTTATTTGCGGAAATCCTGAAAACGATTCGACCATTCGTGTCCGCAGAACTTGGCTGACAGAAACGCTGGAAAAAGATACAAAGGAACTCTTTAACTACTTGTTTTTACAGAAATATTCTCTACCCTGCAGGCCTCGCCACCCGTTCAAGTTTGCCGCAACTGCGCCGATGCAATAGGCAGTGTGAGACGCAAGTGTAGTTTACACTGCGGACATACTGACAGCCGGATACCACAACACGGGAGTGAGAAACAAATTGAACAGCAAAAGAATTAATGGTGCTGCACTGGAAATGATCATGCGCGATGTGTTGCATGGCATGCAAGGTTTTACCGCCGAGGCCTGCAGTGGCAGTGAAGCCGGCAGGATGGAGATCCTCGCCGTCGAGGAAGCTGAAAATAGCGTACCGGAAAATGCCACCGTCATCCCGTTCCCGGGAACAGGCAAGAAGTAGCCCTGACAAGTCAATCGTAATAGCCCGGTTGCGCGGTGTCGCGTAACCGGGCTGAATATTTCAGCTGCTCACACGCTGCTGCCGTCGCCCTCTTTTACTTCAACCTTGGCCGGCATCAAATCTGCCTTGGTCACACCCAGCGCCAGAGTCACTGCACTGGCAACGTAAATTGAAGAATAGGTACCCACCACAATGCCCAGTATCAGGGCAAGCGAGAAGGTGTGAATCACCTCCCCGCCAAATACAAACAGGGACATTAAAACCAGCAACGTCGTAATGGAGGTCATCAAGGTTCGTGAGAATGTCTGGTTGATTGACGTATTGATGACCTCGACAGCGGTGCCCTTGCGCATCTTGCGAAAATTCTCGCGAATACGGTCAAACACCACGATGGTGTCATTCAGTGAATAACCGATGACCGCCAGCAACGCAGCCAGCACGGTAAGATCAAAATCAAACTGGAACAGGGCAAAAAAACCGATAATGATCAGCACATCATGCACCAGCGCAACAACCGCACCCGGTGCAAAACGCCACTGAAACCTTACCATGATGTAAATAAGAATACCGATCAGCGCATAAATCATGGCCAGGGCACCCTGTTCGGTAAGCTCCTCACCTACCTGGGGACCGACAAACTCAACCCGCCGCATTTCCATGCTGGCATTTTGCTGGCGTAACACGCTCAAGGCATTCTCGCTGAGTTCCACGGTGTCTTTACCAGCCTGCGGTGCTATGCGTACCAGCACATCGCGTGACGAGCCGAAGTGCTGTGCCTGCGCACCCTCAAAGCCGGATGCCGCCAGTGCGTCACGTATGCCGTCCAGTTCTACCGCCTCCGGATAGCCTACCTCGATCAAGGTACCCCCGGTAAAATCAACACCAAAATTCAGACCCTTGGTGACCAGTGCACCGATGGATATAGCCAGCACCACGGCTGACAGGATCATGGCATAACGCCGCTTGCCCATGAAATCTATCGCCAGCTTTCCTTTTAATAGTTGCATCGTTATTTAATCCTTCAGGCAATCAGATTGACAGCCGGGACACGCGTCGCCGGCCACCATAAATCAGGTTAATGACCGCGCGCGTGCCTAAAATGGCGGTTAACATGGACGTGACAACACCGATTGACAGTGTCACGGCAAATCCCTTGATGGCGCCGGTGCCATAGCTCAACAGCACCACAGCTGCTATCAGGGTGGTGACATTGGCATCAGCAATGGTGGAAAAGGCCTTCTCATAACCTGCTTGTATGCTGGCCTGTGGACTATTGCCGTTACGCAGTTCTTCTCGAATACGCTCAAAGATCAGCACATTGGCATCGACGGCCATACCCACCGTGAGCACGATACCCGCGATACCGGGCATGGTCAGGGTGGCCTGCAACATGGACAGCACGGCAACAATTATGACGAGATTCAGCGCCAGCGCAATATCAGCAACCAGCCCGAAAACCCTGTAATACAGCGCCATAAACACCAGCACGGCAAGAAAGCCGATCATGACCGATTTAAAGCCCTGCTCAATGTTGTCCTTGCCCAGACTTGGCCCGACGGTACGTTCCTCTACGATTTCAATCGGTGCAGCCAGCGCGCCAGAGCGCAACAGCAGGGCCAGTTCATGTGCTTCCTGTGGGCTGTCCAGACCGGTGGTCTGGAAACGGTTGCTGAAAACACCACGAATGGTGGCAACACTGATGACCTCTTCGACTTTTTTGGTGGACTTCACCGGTACGCCGTCAACCAGACTGGTCTCGGTCTTGTTCTCGATGAACACCACCGCCATTGGCTTGCCAACGTTCTTTTTGGTGAATTTCAGCATGCTTTTACCACCCTTGGCGTCCAGAGACACGTTCACCATGGGGGAACCATTCTGCTGATCAAGACCGGAACTCGCATTGGTAATCTGGTCACCGGTGGCAATCACCGTTTTCTTCAGCAACAAGGGCTTGCCACTCCGCTCATAGTAGATCCGTGAGCCTGCAGGGACATTACCGGCCAGCGCATCCTGTACATCATGTTCGTAATCAACGGCGCGGTATTCCAGTGTGGCGGTTGCGCCCAGAATACGCTTCGCTGCAGCCGTGTCCTGGACCCCCGGCAACTGCACAACGATTCGGTTCGACCCCTGCTGCGTAATAACCGGTTCAGCGACACCCAACTCATTGACACGATTGCGCAGGGTAAGAATATTCTGCTGCAGGGCGAACTTCTCGATATCACGCACTTCCTGCTCGCTTATCATTACCAGCAAACCCGGATTTTTGGCATCGTCGATATCGTCAATGATCAGTGTCGGATATTCCTTATGCAGTAAATCACGTGACTGCTCCCGGTCCGCCTCGCTACGGAGCATAATGCGCACGCCGAGCTCTTCTGCCCGCAGGCTTGCATAACGAATCTTGTCCTCACGCAACAGTGTCCGCAGCGTACCGCTATAGCGTTGTATGGCCTGCTTGACCGAGGCATCCATGTCGACTTCCATCAGGAAGTGCACCCCGCCGCGCAAATCGAGACCAAGATACATGGGCAAGGCGTTAAATGATTCCAGCCAGGCCGGAACGGCCGGCGCCAGATTCAGGGCGACAATATAACCGGTCCCCAGCTCGGATTTGATGTAATCGACGGCCTTGAGTTGTGCCCCGGTATCATTAAAGCGCAGCAATAATTTTCCGGGCGCCAACTCAACCTCTTTCACGGGTATCTCAGCTGCCTCAAGCGCACTGGTCAATCGGGTGGTAACTGCGGCATCTACTTCATTGTTACGGCTACCGGATATCTGCAAGGCCGGATCAGCACCGTACAGATTGGGCAACGCATAAATCACACCAACGACCAATATAAAGATCAGCAGCAGGTATTTCCACGCGGGATACTGGTTCATCATAAGCGTAAAGATCCTTTCCGGGCCTACAGCCCTTTTATTGTTCCCTTGGGCATGAGGCTGCCGACCGCACCGCGCTGCAACTTCACTGTCGTGCCTTCTGCAAGTTCCAGTTCGACAAAATTATCACCCACCTTGACGATGCGACCCAGTAGCCCACCGTTGGTCACGACCTCATCACCCTTGGCGAGGGCTTCGACCATTTGCTTGTGCTCTTTCGCCTTCTTGCTCTGCGGACGTATCAGCAGAAAATAGAACACGACAAAAATAAAGATCAGGGGTAAAAAACTGGTCAGGGCATCGCCCTGCCCCCCCAGCGGATCTGCGGCGAGCGCATCAGATATAAAGAAATTCATGCCTTGATTCTCTCCATTGTTCATACTGAAAGTGAGGGTACAGATCCCGCCAAGGTCAACTGCCCCGGTAAAAGCGCCGTATTATGGCATAGACGGTGCCATTTGGCCCCGCCGATCATAAAAATCCTTGCGAAACGCTTGCAACGACTGATCCTCGATGGCTGTTCGCAGCCCGGCCATTAGATCCTGGTAATAAGTCAGGTTATGCAGGGTATTCAGGCGGGAGCCGAGAATTTCATTACATTTGTCCAGATGATGCAGGTAAGCACGGCTGTAATTCCGGCAGGTATAACAGCCGCAAGCGGCATCCACGGGACCGGTATCGGTTTTATTGGCGCTGTTGCGGAGTCGGACAACCCCGTCGGAGACATACAGGTGCCCGTTCCTGGCATTACGGGTCGGCAAGACACAGTCAAACATGTCAATACCGGCATAGACGGCTTCGACAATATCTTCAGGCGTCCCTACCCCCATCAGGTAGCGCGGCGCATTTGCGGGCATGGCCGCCACGGTGCCCCCGAGTACACGTTCACGTTCTGCCTTCGTTTCGCCCACTGACAGCCCACCGAGGGCGTAGCCGTCAAAACCGATTTCCTGCAGGCCTTCGAGCGAGGCCAGTCGCAAATCTGTATACATACCACCCTGAACGATACCAAACAGTGCGGCCGGATTATCAGCGTGTGCCATGCGGCTGCGGCGCGCCCAGCGCAGGGAAAGTTCCATGGAAACCCGCGCTTCTTCGGGAGTCGCCGGCCAGGGTGTGCATTCATCAAAGATCATGACAATATCCGCGCCCAGTGCCCGCTGCACTTGCATGGACTCTTCCGGCCCCAGGAACACCCGGTCACCATTCACCGGTGAACTGAAGGTGACACCCTCCTCGGTAATGTTGCGTAATGCATCCAGACTGAATACCTGGAAACCGCCGGAATCTGTCAGAATGGGCCCGCCCCAGTGCATAAAATCATGCAAGCTGCCGTGTAGATTAATGATCTCCGTGCCCGGTCGCAGCATAAGATGAAAGGTGTTGCCGAGAATGATCTGCGCTCCTGTAGCAGAGACCTCCTCCGGCGTCATTGCCTTGACTGTGCCGTAGGTGCCAACCGGCATGAATGCCGGTGTTTCAACCTCGCCACGGTCGAAGCTTAACCGGCCACGGCGTGCCTGGCCGTCAGTCTGTGAACAGGTGAACTTCATTCAGGGGCAACCCCGTGCAGGTCACGTGAAGTGATAAACATGGCGTCACCATAGCTGTAAAAACGGTAATTTTGATCAATCGCATGGCGATAGGCTGCCATCATGCGCGGGTAACCCGCAAAGGCACACACCAGCATTAGCAGGGTTGACTCCGGCAGGTGAAAATTTGTCAGCATTGCATCCACACACTGAAAACGGTAGCCGGGTGTTATAAACAGGTTCGACTCGCCTTTATATGGCTCAGGCACACCATTCCGGCAGGCTGTTTCAAGACTGCGCACCACTGTCGTTCCAACTGCCACGACACGCCCGCCCCTGCTGCGTGTTGCCGCTATCCTGTCACAGATAGCCGCATCGACTTCCAGATACTCCTCATGCATCACATGGTCATCAAGGTTTTCAACGCGGACCGGCTGAAAGGTACCTGCACCGACATGCAGCGTCACAAAGGCCATATCGATACCACGCGCCCGAATCTTTTCCATGATGCCGGCATCGAAATGCAGGCCGGCCGTGGGTGCCGCGACTGCTCCCGGTGTTTGTGCATAAATCGTCTGATAACGCGACCGGTCCAGTAAACCGTCGTCTCTCCTGATGTAAGGCGGCAACGGCATGTGGCCGTGGGTCTCCAGAATATCCAGCACACTGTCTTTGCCAGAGAATTCCAGCCTAAACAAATCATTCACACGTTCAACAACTTGCGCGACAGCATCGCCTTCAAGTTGCAGGCTGCTGCCCGCTCGCGGCGATTTGCTCGCCCGCACGTGTGCCAGTACCTGATGCCTGCCGGTGATACGTTCAACCAGTACTTCTACCTTGCCACCGGACGCCTTGTGGCCCCGCAGGCGCGCCGGAATCACACGCGTATCATTGAAGACCAGCAGGTCGCCAGGGTTCAGTAACCCGGGGAAATCAGTAAACTGTCCATCCACAAGCTGATCGGTATCCGGTATAACCCGTAACAAGCGGCTGGCACTGCGTTTCTCGCAGGGATGCGTTGCAATTTGTGCCTCGGGAAGATCGTAATTGAAGTCTGCGCGCAACATGCCGCTGAATGTTAGCACAGGCGTTGTTCGTGCTGGTGCTTGCCCGCACGCGGGGAATCTTTATACTAGGCGACCTTCCGATAAGCTCGACACGCTTTTGCTTATCGCCGGGGTGGCGGAACTGGTAGACGCAGTGGACTCAAAATCCACCGGTAGCAATACCGTGCGAGTTCGACTCTCGCCCTCGGCACCAATTTTATCGCCAGGCGATATACGGCTTTTTTACAACAATTATTCACTACACAGGTTCGATAAATGTCAGGTACACGCTTTACACTTGAAGTACAACCACGCATTCCTGAAGCACTGCAGCGACTGGAAGACCTGGCCAACGACCTTTTCTACAGCTGGGACCGGCAGGTCCGGCGCCTGTTTATCCGGCTTGACAAGGACCTCTGGAGCAGTTCCGGCCATAATCCCAAAACATTTTTGCGCCGTGTTTCCCAGCAAAAACTGGAAGCTGCAGCAAATGACCGGGTTTTCCTGGAGGATTTCCAACGGGTACTGTCAGCCTTTGATACCTATCACCAGCAGAGCATAAGCCCCGCTGTCAGTGCACACATAAATCCCGATGAAGACCTGATTGCCTATTTCTGTGCAGAGTTCGGCTTCCATGAAAGCCTGCCCATCTATTCCGGTGGTCTGGGTATTCTTGCCGGCGATCATTGCAAGGCCGCCAGCGATCTGTGTATTCCGTTTGTTGCCGTCGGCATCCTCTATCGCCAGGGCTATTTCAACCAGACCATTGATGAGCATGGCAATCAGATATCACATTATTCACCCTCGGACTTTCATGACCTGCCTGTTACCCAGGCCGTTGACAAAGAGGGCAAGCCACTCCTGATCGAGATCGAATTCCCTGGTCGCATGGTTTATTTGCACGTATGGCGTGCACAGGCCGGGCACATCACGCTGTACTTGCTGGACAGTGACCTGCAGGAAAACCAGGAACACGATCGTATCATTACCCACCAGTTGTACGGCGGTGACAAGAATACCCGCATACAGCAGGAAATCGTCCTGGGTATCGGTGGCGTGCGCGCCTTGCGGGCACTGGGCATCAGGCCAACGGTATGGCACATCAATGAAGGACACTCGGCCTTTCAAATCCTGGAGCGTTGCCGGGAAGGCACCATGAAAGGTTTTGACTTTGCCTGTGCACTGGAGGTTATTGCAGCCGGCACCGTATTTACTACCCATACACCGGTGGCCGCCGGCCATGACATCTTTGAACATGATCTGATATCCGGTTACTTTCGTGACTACATCAAGCACCTCGGCATTGACATGCAGCAGTTCCTGCAACTGGGGGCCACGCCGGGCAACCCGGGCAGTTTCAATCAGACGGCACTGGCCTTGCGCGGCTCACGTTTTCACAACGGGGTCAGCCGCATTCATGGCTCGGTTGCCTCGAAAATGGAATATTACATCTGGCCGGAAGTGCCGTACCGGGAAAACCCGATTAGTTATGTCACCAATGGCGTTCACTTGCAGACTTTCCTGGCGCGTGAATGGTCCAATCTGTATGACATGCGTTTCGGCCGGGCCTGGCGTGACGAGCTGCTGAACGAAAACTACTGGGAGCGCATTGACGAAATCCCCGATCACAGTTACTGGAGCCTGCGTCAGTCACTGAAAACAGAAATGTTCGAAAATGTGCTGCGCCGTGCATTGCATCAGTACCGCCGCAATGGCTGCAGCGAAGCATTGATGGAGCGTATGACCCGGCATCTGTCACCGGGCTCGGATATCCTCACGGTCGGTTTTGCACGTCGTTTTGCTACCTACAAGCGTGCTACCCTGCTGTTCTCGGACCCGGAACGACTCAGCCGGATTCTCAAGAACCCGGACCGCCCGGTACTGCTCATCTTCGCCGGCAAGGCACATCCGAGTGACATACCCGGACAGCAACTCATCAGGACCATACATGAATACTCGCTCAAGCCTGAGTTCATGGGCCATATACTGCTGCTGGAAGGCTATGATCTCGCCCTCGGCCGCAAACTGGTGACAGGTGTGGATGTCTGGATGAACACCCCCGAATATCCGCTGGAGGCCAGCGGTACCTCAGGCCAGAAGGCCGGCATGAATGGCGTGATCAACCTGAGCGTACTGGATGGCTGGTGGGCCGAGGGCTACAACGGCGAGAATGGCTGGGCAATTACGCCACATGACCCGCATTTTGACGTGGAATATCGCAACAGTGAAGAAGCCAATGAACTGCTGGGGCTGCTCGAAAGCAAGATTTCCCCACTTTACTATGAACGCAACAGCCAGGGTTTTTCTGCAGGCTGGGTAAAGATGTCCAAGGCCTCTATGAAATCAGCGATTCCTAACTTTAATGCACAGCGCATGGTCAGGGACTACATCAAAAGTTTTTATGCCCCGGCCAGCCGCCAGAACAGCAGATTGTGCGCTGACGACTACAAGGGCGCGAAGGAGCTCGCTGCCTGGAAGGCAAAGGTCAACCAGGCCTGGTCAAATGTAACGCTTCGACGTACCGACAATCATTCAACCGAACTGATGGCTGGCGACAGCCTCGGGATCGAGGTTGCCGTGGATCTTGGTGAGTTAACAACTGACGATGTCCTGCTGGAATGTATTGTCGGCACCGAATCAGCCCATGAAGCATTCCAGGAACACGAACACGTCCGGCTAACTCCCAAAGGTCGCAACGAGGAGGGTCACACCCTGTTTGGTATCGACCTGGTACCACCGCTGTCCGGTCTGCAGTTCTATAAACTGCGGTTGTATCCAAGCCATCCCCTGCTCAGCCACCCCTTTGAGACCGGCCACATACTCTGGCTATAGCGGACACCCGATTTATTCGGGAATCCGACCTGCCTGCCCGGCGAGAGTACGGACCTCCCGGGCCAGGTCTGGTGAAACCTGCTCCCGGGTAAAACGCCAGTTCCAGTTATCGCTGGATGTGCCGGGCGTATTCATGCGTGCACCACTGTCCAGTTCCAGCAGGTCCTGCAGCGGAATAATGGCAAGCCGCGATGTTGACTCAAGCGCCGTTTTGATCAGTGCCCAGGGCATCTCTGGCATGTCGGCAGGCATATGTTTATTTACCTTTTGCCGGCCGGCATCATCCAGATGCTCATACCAGCCCAGCGTGGTGTCATTATCATGCGTCCCTGTATAAACGACGGACAAGGGTTCGTGGTTTTGCGGTAAATAGGGATTGTCATCACCACCATCGAAGGCGAACTGGAGTATCTTCATGCCCGGAAAACCGAATGCCAGCCGCAAGGCATCTACTTCCGGCGTGATGATGCCCAGGTCTTCGGCGACCAGCGGCAAGTCACCAAACTCCTGCTGCAGACGTTCAAACAATGCAGCCCCGGGTCCTGCGACCCAGTGTCCGTCAACCGCCGTCTCGGCTGCAGCCGGTATTTCCCAGTATTTCTCGAACCCCCGGAAGTGGTCGAGACGGAGAATATCGAACATTGCCAGCTGTGTTCTGAATCGATCCAGCCACCAGCTGTAATCCTGTGCATTGACCCTGTCCCAGCGATAAAGCGGGTTACCCCAGCGCTGCCCGGTCTCGGAAAAATAATCCGGAGGCACACCGGCGACGACCTCGAGCTCGCCAGAACTGTCAATGGTGAACAGCTCCCTGTTCGCCCACACATCCGCGCTGTCATGCGCCACATAGATGGGCATATCACCAAACAGGACAATGCCGCGTTGATGAGCATAGTCCCGCAACGCAAACCACTGTCGAAAAAACAGGTATTGTTCGAAACAGGTTTGTTCGATTAATCCGGCCTGGGTAGCGCTGAAACTGACCAGGGCCACCGGGTCCCGATCACGCAGTGCTGTCGGCCACTGGTACCAGGGAACAGCGCCCTGTGTCGAACGGATCGCCTGATAGAGTGAATAGTCATCCAGCCAGCAGGCATGTGTGCGTCTGAATTCGCGATAGGCTGTTTTGTCTGCTGTTGCAGCCGAGGCCTCAAAGCCTGACCGGGCCTGCCGCAAACTCTCGTCGAAGGGTTGTTCGCTGGCTGCCGTTACGTCCAGCCAGCCATCTGCAATCAGGTCATCGAGGCTGACAAGCGCCCTGTTACCGGCATGCACCGACAGGCACTGATAGGGAGACCGGTCAGCATGTGTCGGACCCAGCGGCAGCATTTGCCAAACTGTCATGCCTGCCGCTTGCAGGAAGTCAACAAAACGGCGTGCGTTCTCCCCCAGATCACCCTGGTCACGTTTGCCAGGCAATGATGTCGGGTGTAACAGTACGCCTGCTCGGCGTTGTGTCAGGGGGGAGTACACGAATATCGTGTCAGCTGGTTATCCCGTGTACTGGCCTTTACGCATCACGCCAGTCTGGGCCGGGCTGCCACCACCGTGGGCAAAGACCGACGCCAGATATTCAGGTGGTTCTTTCCCCAGCAAGGTGTAAAGGTTGGACAGGTGCATACGGAACAGGCGTTCAAAATCACTCACCGTATCTGCAGAATTATAATCCCCGAACCACCAGAACCAGTCAGAACCTTCACAGATGGATAATTGATGCTGGGCAGCCAGCATCTGCTCACCACTGAGGCTGTTCTCCGCCACCGTTATGTCAAACACTTTTTTGGCATCGCCCAGCATGTCCCAGCCACGGTTCTTGTCCTTGTCACCGATCCATGTTGAGAATGTCCCGTAAACCCAGCTACCGCTGACGAGTTTCTTGATGTTTGGCTGATTACGGGCAGATGCCAGATATTCCGAGTAAGTCGTCATGTGAATATCTGGATGCTCTGACAGACGCTGGTAGAGTGTGTTGAGAAAATAGTAGCCATTTTCAGGGAAATGCTCCCAGGCATTTTCGCCATCCAGGATAATGGAGACCAGCGGATTGTCCTGTTCACGGGTACTGACAGCAATGTTCTCCAGATGATCGATCAGGTTAGCGACGGCATCATCGGCATGCCAGTCCGAGTAGGTAAACCCGATAAGGTCAGAGAGCCCGTCATCCCGGAAAAAACATGCCAGATCACCCTCGGCAACCCTGAACCCCTGGTACAGACTGCAACCGGCCAGTGATACGTTTTCAGCATTTGCCTGACTGTGACGAAACACTGACTCTCCCGTCGCCGCCCAGGCAAATCCATGCGATTCAAGTTGCTGCAAGGCCGCCGCACTGACGCCACCTTCCGAAGGCCAGCAACCGGTCGGACGGGTCCCGAAATATTGCTCGAACGTGGCGATGCCTTCCTTGATGTGCCAATCAGCACGTTCCTTGCCACCGGGGTAATTCTGCAACTTTGGCATGGAGACATCCGGCATGGCATCATGCGCGCAATCAATATCCAGCAACAGTGGCAATATCGGATGTGCATAGGGCGACATGGATAGTTCAATCTGGCCCTTGTCTGCCAGCTTGCGGTAACGATCAATGACACTGGACAGCAACTCGCCAATCAGTTTCAGTAACTGGCGACGATCATGTAATGTGAAGCCCGTCCCCTTCTCCATCAACTGCTTTACCAGGATATTACTGCGCCGTACCGTCTCACCTATCCAGGCAAGGTGATACCACACCAGCAGATCCGTAATAAACTGGTCACCGACATACAACATGCCGGAAGGGTGTTTTTGAAACCACCCGGCCATCTCGGCAAGCTTCTGGTAGTGCTCAAAACGTTTTATTGAACGCAGCTCATTGGCCCGCAAGCAGGCGCTTACCAGCTCCATCCGCTGTTCCTTGTTACTTGGCAACACAGCACATGCCAGCGCCGCCAGTAGCGGGTCACGAATCCCCTTGTGCTCTGACAGAAACCCGTTTATCTGGCCGGCATAGTCTGACAATTGCTCCAGCAGAACCGGTGCAAAGTTGACCACTGCCCGGGATTCCGGCACCGCCTCAAGGTGCGCCGCCATATCGATATAATCCTTGGTCGCGTGCAGATAGGTCCAGGGCAGCTGGTAGGTGCCACTGACCAGGTCGCAGTACTGCGGCTGATGCATGTGCCAGCAGATAACAATATTAAGCGGGGAGTCAGCGGACATGATGGAACTGCTGGCCGAGCATTTCCGGTGTTACCAGTACCACGCCGCCCGGGCTGACATAAAAACGTTCTGCATCCTGCTCCGGGTCTTCTCCGATCACCGTACCATCGGGGAGATCGCACCACTTGTCGATAACCGCCTTGGTAATGCGGCAATTTCGGCCAATCTGGACATTGGGCAAGGCCACGACATCCTTCAGTACCGCATAGGAATTGACCCGAACATCTGAAAATAGCAAAGAATGCCGTACCGTGGCACCGGAGATAACACAGCCGCCTGAAACCATCGAATCCAGTGCCATGCCACGCCGATCATCATCATCAAAAATAAACTTCGCAGGCGGCAACTGCTCCTGGTAAGTCCAGATAGGCCACTGTTCATCATAAAGATTCAACTCCGGAAGTACCCCGATCAGCTCGAGATTTGCCTGCCAGAACGCATCTACCGTACCCACATCACGCCAGTAGGCACTCTGACCAAGGTGCGCATCCCGGTACGGGTAGCTGAATACCCGGTATTTTTTGATCAGCTGAGGAATAATGTCGTGACCAAAATCATGTGTTGAAGAGGTTGAATCGGCATCCTTGATGAGTTGCTCGTAAAGAAAAGCCGTATTAAAAATATAGATACCCATGGAGGCCAGCGCCTTGTCCTCCTCACCGGGCATGGACTGCGGTTCTGCCGGTTTTTCCCTGAACTCGGTGACGCGCCCGTCGATATCGACTGAAAGCACACCGAATGCCTTCGCTTCCTCGAGTGGCACCTCAATACAGCCCACGGTCATGTCTGCGCCGGAATCGACATGCTGGGCAATCATTGGCCCATAATCCATTTTGTAGACATGGTCACCCGCCAGAATCAACACGTAGTCCGGCTTGTGCGTGCGGATGATATCGAGGTTCTGATACACTGCATCCGCCGTGCCGGAGTACCAGGAATCCTGAATACGCTGCTGCGCCGGCAACAACTCAATGAATTCCTTAAATTCACCGCGGAGAAAGCTCCAGCCATTCTGAATGTGCTGAATCAGTGAATGCGCCTTGTACTGGGTCAGAACACCAATCATGCGGATGCCCGAATTCAGGCAGTTGGAAAGCGGAAAATCGATAATGCGGAATTTCCCGCCGAAAGGGACTGCCGGCTTGGCCCGCCAGAGTGTTAATTGCCGCAGTCGTGAACCGCGGCCACCTGCCAGTATCAGTGCAAGGGTGCTGCGGGTAAGGCGGCGATCATAGCGTTGGGTTTCGTGAGTTGACATATTAGAAGTGATTAACCTGTCCAGTCCATGGCATTAAAAAACTGGGTGTATTGTATGGCCATGACCTTTGACTGTATAGTTATGTGGTAGAGAAATTTCGATTTTAACAACCGGTTTTCATAATTAATTTGATCTTGATCAATGTTGCATTCTGAAACAGGCAAACCCTTGTCAGCTGAAATCTCCGCAGGCATTCAGCGTCTGCTGGAAGCCCGCCACCACGACCCGTTTACCCTGCTGGGTAAACACAGCTACGCTAATGAGGTGCTGGTCCGCGCCTTTATTCCCGGGGCAGCCTGGGTACGCATTGCTGAAAATGGTGCCTCATTACAGCGCATGGGTAACACCGACCTGTTTGCATGGCATGGCCCTGCCAGTCAGGTCCCCGATCGTTACCGACTGATCTGGCGAGACAGCGATGGCGCAGAACATGTCGCCTATGACCCTTATTGTTTCCCGCCGCAAATATCCGAGTTCGACCTGCACCTGTTTGGAGAAGGCAGGCACTGGCACATATACCGGATACTGGGTGCACATAAACATCAGGCTGATGATATACCGGGTGTCCGCTTTGCAATCTGGGCACCCTCAGCAGAACGCGTCAGTGTCGTTGGCGACTTCAACAACTGGGATGGACGGTGTCACCCGATGCGGGTGCTGGGTGGCAGTGGCGTATGGGAATTGTTTATTCCCGGACTGGGTATTGGACAACCCTACAAGTACGAGCTGCGTACCCGTCAGGGTGACCTGCAATTAAAAACGGACCCCTACGGGCAGCAGTTCGAACTGCGTCCGGCAAATGCCTCACGCGTACCGCCGCCAGCTATGGAATACCAGTGGCAGGACGAGGTCTGGATGCAGCAACGCCATGACTCCGACTGGCAGCATGCCCCGCTATCCGTCTATGAGGTTCACCTCGGCTCCTGGAAACGTGACGAGTTTGGTAATTTTCTGAATTATCGCCAGCTGGCAACAGAACTGGTTGAATACGTCAGGCAGGCCGGCTTCACACACATTGAGTTGTTGCCCATCACCGAACATCCACTGGATGCCTCCTGGGGTTATCAAACGACCGGGTACTTTGCACCTACCAGCCGTTTTGGCGAACCGGACGATTTCCGCTTCTTCGTCGAACAGTGCCATCAGCAGCAGATAGGCGTCCTGCTTGACTGGGCCCCGGCCCACTTCCCCAAGGATGCGCATGGACTGGCAAACTTCGACGGCACCGCTTTATACGAACACATGGACCCGCGACGCGGCGAACACCATGACTGGGGTACCCTGATCTATAACTATGGTCGCAATGAGGTCAGGAATTTCCTGATCGCAAGTGCCGTCTACTGGCTGGAAGAGTTCCATATCGATGGCCTGCGTGTCGACGCCGTCGCATCCATGCTTTACCACGACTATTCACGCCCTCCCAGCGAATGGATACCCAACATATACGGCGGGCGCGAGAACCTGGAAGCCGTAACCTTTCTGCGGGAATTGAATGCCATTACCCATGCCGAGTATCCAGGCACTGTCATGATTGCCGAGGAATCAACCGCCTGGCCTGGCGTCAGCCGACCTGTTGATACCGGCGGACTCGGTTTCAGCATGAAATGGAATATGGGCTGGATGCATGATTCACTACGCTTCATGTCGCATGACCCGATACACCGGAAATACCACCATAACGATCTGACTTTTGGATTGTTGTACGCCTTCACAGAAAATTTCATGCTGCCCTTCTCGCATGACGAGGTCGTGCACGGCAAACAATCCATGCTTTACAAGCAGGCCGGGGATGACTGGCAACGCTTCGCCAACCTGCGGCTGCTGTACACCTTCATGTTCACCTTTCCCGGCAAGAAGCTGTTGTTCATGGGCG